>NZ_VCIW01000024.1 GCF_005765165.1 Paenibacillus antri
TGAATTCTTCTATAACCGGAAACGAATCCATGGGTCGCTGGGATATTTGTCGCCGGTTCGTTTTGCCGCACAATTTACGGCTTAAGAGATTTTTTCATAAAACTTGTGTCCACTTTCTTGACGGAGGTCCATTTCTCCGACTATCTCGCCTCCCGGGCCCGTTCCCGGCGCTGTAGTCGGACTTTCTCCGACTATTCCGCCACCCGGGCTCGCGACCGACGCAACGCGCGAAAAAAAGGCATGGCGCATCCTCGGATGCGCCATGCCTTTTCCCTTTACGCTCTGAACGTCCGCTTCGCGAACTCGAAAAACGCCGCCGCCTCGTCCCACCTCGCGAACCCGGCCTGCGCCAATGTGTCGCTGCCCCCGCCCTTGCCGCGATACGCTCCCGCATGCTCCTTGACGAAGTCGCCGCACGCGAGACCGAACCGTCCGCCATGCGCGAGGACGACTTTGAACCCCGCTCGATCCGCAAGCAACACCGGAACGTCGGTCATCGCCGCGACTTTGCCCGCCAAGCCCTGCAATTCCTTCAGCGGCTTCTCCTCGAACGCGACCGCGATCGCGCCGTTGTCCCGCCGTTCCAGCAGCTCGCGGGCGACGTACGCGTCGCGCTGCTCCTTCAGCTCGGCCAGCTCCTTCTGAAGCTGCCGCTGCTCTTCTTCCCACTTCGCGAAGCGATCGAGAATGGCGTCCTTCCCGGCGTTGAATTTCGCGGACAGCCGGCCTAAGATCGCCGCGCCGTCGTTGAATTCCTCCAACGCGCGGAAGCCGCACTTGAACGTAATGCGCGTGTTGCCCTTCTGCTTCTCGGCGCGAAGCAGCTTGATCAGCCCGATGCCGCCCGTCGCCGATACATGCGTGCCGCCGCAAGCGTTGTATTCTATGCCTTCGATTTCCACGATTCGGACGTCTCCCGTCACCTTCGGCGGCTTAACGAGCGGCAGCCGGGAAGCCGCTTCCGCGGATACGACGTAGCTGGAAATCGCGAGATTCCGGAAGACGGCCTCGTTCGCCTCCCGCTCCAGCGCGGCCAATCGCTCCGGAGACAGTTCCGAGCGTTCCACGTCGATCGTCGCGCTGTCCGCGCCCAGATGGAAGCTCACCGTCATCGCGCCGTACAGCTTAAGGCACGTCGCCGACAACAAATGCTGGCCGCTATGCTGCTGCATATGGTCGAACCGGCGCCGCCAATCGATGCGGCACACGGCCGCAGCCTCTTCGGGCAGGCGCTCCACCTTGTGCAGCACTTCGTCTTCCTCGCTGATGACGTCCAAGACGGGAATGCCGTCGATCGTCCCGTAATCGCAGGGCTGCCCGCCGCCGTGAGGATAGAAGGCGCTCTCCGCAAGCGCGACGTACCACCCGTCTTCTCGTTGCAGCGTCTTCGTTATGCGCGTCTCCCACTCCGTCAAGTAGGCGGTGTCGTAATAGAGTCTCTTCGTCATCGCTTTCGGAACCACCGTTCTTCGACCAAGATATTGTCGTTCGTCGTCCGCATTCTAACACAAACCGATAAGTACGCAAAGATAAAGGCCCGAACGAGCTGCCGCCGGCGATGGCAACTCTCGAAGGGACGCCTTCCGCATCAGCCGCGCCGGAGATGACGTAGGACCGGCGTTACAGGGCGGCCCGCGACGAGCTTGCCGTTCGCGACGAAGCCTTCCTCGCGCCCTTCCAGCTCGCGGACGAGCGCTTCTCTCCACGCGGCGAGCTCCTCCGCCCGTTCCGGGCGCCGCGCGAGGTCCGTCCGTTCCTCGGGATCTCGTTCCAAATCGAAAAATTGCTCCTTGCCCGACTGCGAAAACCAAATATACTTCGCCTTGCCGTTCGTGAGGAATTGGTTGGACCACTCGCCCATCGCCAGTTCCCCATGCACGTAATTTCGCCAGTCCGCCGCTTCTCCTCTGCAGAGCGGCAGCAAGCTTCGTCCCTCCACCGTCTCGGGAACGGGCGCTCCCGCGGCATCGAGAAGCGTCGGCATGACGTCCCGAAGCTCGATCGGCGCCTCTACCCGGCTTCCCGCCTCGAGACCGAGCTTCCCGCCGGGGTCGCAGACGAGGAACGGAATTTTCGCGCTGCCTTCGTACGGGAGCCCCTTCCGAAACAAATGATGGTCGCCCATCAGCTCCCCGTGATCGGAGGTAAACACGATCAGCGTGTTTTGCAGCTCCCCGTGTTCCTGTATGGCGTTCAGAAGCCTGCCGATTTGATCGTCGATATGCGTAATGAGCGCGTAATACCCCGCTCTCGCCCGGTCGAGTCGGCGCTTCGGCAGCTTCCCGACGATCGTCGTCGGGTCGAACCGGCCGCGCTCCGCGGCGGCTTCGTCCGCCCAATCGCCGATCGGCGGCTCCGGCATGTCCGCGTCTTTATACATATCGAAATACGCCTGCGGCGGATCGAGCGGCGAATGCGGCCGAACGAACGAAGTCCAGAGGAAGAAGGGCTTCCCGGGATCTCTTCGCCGCAGGAAATCGATCGATTCCGTTACGGTCCAATTCGTCGGATGCAGCCCTTCGTCCAGATGCCACGGGCGCGCCATTGTAGAAGCGTTGCAATCCAGCCCGTGATCGGGCAGATCGGCGTCCGGGCCCGCCATGCGGCGAAGCCAAGGCAAGTAATCGTCGCATCGGTCGAAGTGCTCCCCGAACGAAGTCGACGTCTTCCGGTTATGATGCAAATAGCCGTCGTGCAATACGACGTTATGGAATCCGCATAGATTGCGAGTCGGATAGACGTGCATCTTCCCGACGCATTGCGTGTGGTAGCCATCCTTCGCGAGCTCGCCGGCGAGCATATGGTCATACGTCCACGGAACGCCGTCGGCGTAACCGACTCTTCCGTGCGAGCGCTGGCCCATGCCCGTCATGATGCCGGCTCTCGCGGGAATGCATACCGGCGTCGAAGAGTAAGCGCTCGTAAACAGAACGCCTCTTGCCGCGAGCGCGTCCAGATTCGGGGTTTCCACGATCGGATGGTTTAGAACGCTTAAGCAATCGAAACGCATCTGGTCCACGGTGATCAATAACAAATTCGGCTTCAAGGCCCGTCCCCCCCCAAAGTTTTCCTTCGCTTTCATCGTAGCACACCGTTCAGGGCACGAGTATATAGAAACGCAACGTCTCGTCGCCGGATCCGGCCGCGCCCATTTTTTAGAAAAGGAAAATCCCATTCCCGCATCATGTCGCGCCCGGCGACGGCACGAAGGCGGACGCTTCGCGATCTCGGTTCGGCAAGTTTATATCGGTTCGAAAGAAAGTCCGCTCTTCCCCGATCGTCCGCGACGGTTCCCCTCGTCATATGTCTCTGTGGCAAGCATTTCCTCTCGGAAACGGCATTCACCTTCCCGGTTCGAAGCTAATACAAAGATAGTAAACACGGAGGAGGGGAGTTGATACCGCTTGGAAGTCGTTATCTATCGCAATGTATCCGGGGAGATTACGATTCAAGGATTCGAACGTTATCTCTCCGCGTTGGACGAAACGTACCGCGTGGACCGAACGTTCGGGCCGAACGCGCTCTCCTATACGATCTGGGGCCGGAATGACCGGTACGCGCTTACGCTGCAGCGTATCGGCGCTAAGCATCGGCTGCAGCTGCATAATTGGAGGCTCGCTCCCGCCGACCCCGCCATCGTCGAGATGATGGACGCGTGCATCGTCGCATCCGGCTTAAGCGGCGAGAAGCATACGTTCCGCAAGGGCGTGATCGTCGCTACGATTTATAAGGATGGGAAAGCCTTCGCGTCGACCGCGACCGACGATCTGCGGTTCGAGCTGTCGCTCCGCAAGGAAACCTTGTTAGGCTGCATCGACCTGGCGTTGACAAGATACACGGAAGCGAAGGCGAGGAACGACGAACGAGCCATGTCGGACTACGAGGAGCGGTCGAAGCGGTGGATGACGGAGCTGGCGAAGATTCAGAAGCGAATGAACTTGCAGCGATGAACGGGAGTGATTGCGAATGAAACCGAATCGGAAAACGAATATATGCCAGTTTTATTTCGCACTCTCGAATGCCTCGAAAACGGAGCAGCCCAAGCCGACTGTCCGACAGGCGGGCTTGGGCTGTTCCTTCTACGGCGCGGATCCGCTTCGCCGAACCCGCTCCGCCAGCTCGCGGAACCGTTCGGCTCTCGCGAAACATTCTTCCAGGTAAATCGCTTCGTCTTCCAAGCCGCTTCGACGCAATACCGATTCCAGCGTGACGTATCCGTCATAGCCGGTATCGACCAGAACCCGGGCGATCCCCGACCAATCGACCGAGCCGGAGAACGGCACCCAGTGCGCGTCGCCGCGGCCGTCATTATCCGTCAGATGCACGCTCAGCAGCCGATCGGCGAAGCGCTCTAGAAACCCGACGCTCTCCCCCGTCCCCCGAAAAGCGCAATTGGCATGACCGGAATCGTAGCACAATCCGAGGAATTCGGCGTCGTACCGCTCGAACAGCCTCTCGAACTGCTCCGTTTCCTTCCGGTAGTCCGTCTGTACCAAATTTTCGACTGCGATCCTGACGTCCTTGCCGATACAATAGGGACGAAGCTCGTCCAGCGAACGAAACACGCGGCCGTACAGGTCGTCCAGACGCGGCGAATTCCACAACGCCGTCGGAATCGGCATGTGCAGGACGATAACGCGGGCGCCGCAGCGGGCGGCCAGATCGACGCGATTTTCGATCAGTTCGACTCCGGCTTTCCGCTCGTACTCGTTGAAAGACATATAGTCCTTCCGGATCCCCTTGCTCGCATGCAAATCGCCCATGACGAGCCCGTATGTCGACAGCCAGTCGGCGATTTGCTCGATCTCGGACGGCGCATACATATAGTCGCCGTTCCAATCGTGAATCCACTGAATGCTGTCGAAGCCCGCCGCCTTGATGCTCCGCAGGCAATGCTCCTCCCGGCCCGTATCCCCCAAATAGCTCGTGTTCAATGAAAGCTTCACTTCGCGCCTCCCGACGAATCGCGGCGGCGCCGCGGCGCCGCCGATCGTTCCTGTGTTATTGGCTGCTGAAGCGATCGTAAGCGGCTTGATAGATGGCAAGCATCTTGTCGAGCCCCATCCGGTTCAGCGTGTCCATGTATTCGTCCCATTCGCTCTCGATGTTCCCGTCGATGATCCACTTGGCGTGCATCTTGTTGACGTACGCGTCGATGTCGGTAAAGTACCGGATGCGCTCATCGTTTTCCTCCGCCGTGAAGAACAGGTCGGGGTATATGTCCGGTATCAAATACGGCTGGTACAGCTTGTCGATCTCCGACTTCGTCAGGCTGCCGGGCACCGTCTGCTGCACCCGCTTCTCCGCCAATTCCGACGTGCGGATGAACACCGACTTCGAGGCGGGCGCCGTAGAGTGCCGGAACTCGTTCGCGTTCATGCCTTCCGGCGCCGGGGTGTTTTCGATCGTGCCGTCCGGATGCACGAGGAGGTTGATGCCGACCGGGCCTTCCACCGCCTCCAGTCCGACCATCGGGTCATAGCTGCGGTCGATCCAGCGCATCGTGACCTCGGGGTGCTCGTTTGCGGACGTGATCGCGAACGCGCCCTTGCTCAAGAGGCCGACCGGGTACCGGTTCCAGAGCTGATGGCCTTCCGGCCCCTTGAGCGGGAGCATCACTTCGTAATCGTGCGGTTCCGTGCCGAAGACGTCGTAATGGTCCCACCCGATAAATACGCCGACGAGCGACTCCTTGATTTTCGAGAAATAAACGTTCTTGTCATGCGTCAAACTCTCGACATCGACGAGGCCCTCCGCGTAGAGCCGGTGCAAATACTGGATCCCCTCCTTGTAGGAGGGCTGCGCCGCGGTGTACAACACCCGATCCCCGTCCATTCCGATATGATTCGGCCGGTCCGTCATGCCGAAGGCGCCGAAAAACGAATAGATGCCGTAATTTTGGTGGCCGAAGAACGAAAACGGAATTTCGTCGCCGGCGTCGCCGTTGCCGTTCATATCGTTGTCCCGAAACGCCTTCAACGCCTCGTAAAATTCCTCCGTCGTCGTCGGCACGGACAGTCCGAGCCGATCGAGCCACTTCCGGTTAATGAACAAGGCGTCGCGGGAATCCGGGTAGCCCTCGTCGATCGTCGGCAGCGCATAAATATGTCCGTCCGGCGCGGTCAACTCTTGGCGGAAGCTGGGATTGGCTTCGAACACCTTCTTCAAATTCGGCGCATACTGGTCGATCAGGTCCTCCAGCGGGATCAGCAGCCCCTGCGTTCCGTATTTCAACACGTCCTCGCCGGACAGGATATGATGGCCGTAGAAAGCGTCCGGCAGATCGCCGCTGGCGAAGATGAGGTTTTTCTTTTCGTTCCAGCTCGAATCCGGGTTCATGCTCCATTCGATATGGACGTTCGTCGCTTCTTCGTACTGCCGGAAGAAGGGCAGTTCTCCAAAGTCCTTGGATACCGCGCCTTTGGCGCCGGCGAAGTGCAGCGTCAGCTTGTCGTCGACGATCGGGTAGCCGCTCGGGCGGAATCCAGCCGGTGTCGGCGAAGCCGAAGGAGTCGGTTCGGCGGTCGCGCCGGCGGCGTCGTTCCCGCCGGTCCCGCCCTCGGTGCCGGACTCCGTCGCGCAGGCGGACAACAGCAGCGTCGTCGCCAGCGCGAAGCCGGCCGCGGCGCGATTGCGATTTCGAGTATACATCGTATCCAAAGCCCTCCGTTCGAATTTCTAATCTATCAGCCTTTCAACGAACCGATCATGACGCCTTTGACGAAGTACTTTTGCAGGAATGGGTACAGCGCCAGCACCGGGAGGCTCGCCACGACGATCATGCCGAATTTCATGACCTCCACGATCCGCTGCTGATCGGCGGATGATGCCATGTCCGACGTCATGCCGTCCGACACCTCGCTGGCGATCAACAGGTTGCGCAGGACGATCTGCAGCGGCATCAGCTCGTCCCGGTTCAGGTAGATCAATGCCTGAAAATAGGAGTTCCAATGCCCCACCGCGCTGAACAGCGTCAAGACGGCTACGATCGGCATCGACAGCGGCAACGCGATGCGCAAGAAAAACAACGTGTTCGGACAGCCGTCCACCGCGGCCGCTTCCAGCAGCTCCTTCGGAATCGTGCTTTGGAAGAACGTTCTGGCGACGACGATGTTGAAGGCGGAGACGGCGTTCGGGACGACCATCGCCCACATCGTATTGACCATGCCCAGCTCCTTGACGAGCAAATAGGTCGGGATCAGCCCTCCGCCGAAAAACATCGTGAACACGATCGCGAACGTAAACAAGGTGCGGCCGGGCAAGTCGCGCCGGGACAACGCGTATCCGCCCGTCAACGTCAGCGCGACGTTGATGGCGGTTCCGACGACGGTGTACAGCAAAGAATTCCGATAGCCGTACCCGACCGCTTCGTCGCCGAAGATGCGCTCGTAGCCTTCGAACGTCATCCCGCGCGGGTACAACCATACCCGCCCCGCGTTCACGAAGTCCGGGTCGCTGACGGAAGCGATGACGACAAAGTACAACGGGTACAGAACCGCCGACAGCAGCAGCGTCAAGATACAATAATTCGCGGCGTCGAACCATCGGTCCGAGCGGCTCCGGGTTAACATCGCGGCACCTCCCTACCACAAGCTCGCTTGCTTCATCCGCCGGGCCCATCCGTTCACCGCGACGAGCAGCGCGAAGTTGATCGCGGAATTAAACAATCCGATCGCCGCCGAATAGCTGTACTGGGCATCCAGCAAACCGACCTTGTACACGTAGGTCTGAATGATTTCCGACGAGTCGATGTTGAGCTGATTTTGCATTAAATACACCTTTTCGTATCCGACGGTCATGAAGCTGCCGACGGTCAAGATCAACAGGATGACGACGGTCGGCGCGATGCCGGGCAGATCGATATGCCGGACGCGCTGCCATTTCGAAGCGCCGTCGACGACGGCTGCTTCGTGCAGCTCCGGATTGACCGCCGTCAGCGCCGCCAAATAGATGATCGTCGACCAGCCTGCGTTCTGCCAGACGCCCGAGAAGACGAAGATCGTCTTGAACCAATCGGGGTCGGCCATGAAAAAGACCGATGTCCCGCCGAACATCCCGATAATCTGATTGACAAGTCCGTTCCGCGGGGACAAAAACAAGTTCAACATTCCGACGATGACGACGACGGAGATGAAATGCGGCGCGTACGTGACCGTCTGCACGAATTTTTTGAAACGTTCCGAAGCGAGCTGATTGATGAGCAACGCCAACGCGATCGGCGCCGGAAACGCGATCAGAAGCTCGTAGAGGCTCAATCCCAGCGTGTTACGCAGAAGCGTCCAAAACTGGAACGATTGAAAAAAACGCTCGAAATGCTCCAAACCGGCCCAAGGACTGCCCGCGATGCCCTCCGCGGCGATAAATCGCTTGAAGGCGATTTGAACGCCGTACATCGGAATATAATGGAACACGATAAAATAGAGCAGCGTCGGCAGCAGAAACAAATATAGCTCATAACTCGCCGCCACCTTCCTGCCGAGCTTCCGAACGTTGCCTCGTACGCTTCGCGCGTTCCGGTCCGTCTTCACCCGGACTTGGCCGCTTACGATACGATCCCTCTCCTTTCCTCGCTGATGAGATGTCGCCGATTGCCGTCGGTCGAGCCATGCGCGGCCCTCCGACGCCGACATCCGAAGCATAGCGGATCGCGTCGAGGCTTGCCTATCGGCCGATACTGCTTAACGTATGCGGATTCTGACAATTACGGCGACGCGGCGCATCGGTCGAATCTGAACCGATGTGCCGCGTCTGTCTTTACTCTGCTTGTTTGTACAGCCGCCTAAATTCGCCCGGCGTCACCCCGACGGACCGCTTGAAGGTGCGAATAAAGCTGGAGGCGTCGTAATAGCCCACTTGTTCGACGATGTCCTTTAACGGACGGTCGTCCCGGGCGAGCAGCTGCTTGGCCCGTTCGACCCGCAACCGGTTCACGTGTTCGGAGACGTTCTTCCCCGTCTGTTCCTTCACGTACCTGCTGACGTACGATTCGGACAGTGAAAATCGTTCGGCCAGCTGGCGGACGGAAAATTCGGGATCGGCGAATCGTTCCTCGATATACGCCAGCATCGGCGCGATCAGCGGCGCTTCGGCCTTCCCCAGTTCGATCAGCCTGCATAAGTCGATGCATGCCGCCATCACCCGTTCGGTAAGTTCCTCCACCGTGTCGAAGCGCATCAGCGACAATACGTTCGGCAATCGTTCCGTCGCCCCGGGCAAGGCGTTCATCTCCGCCATCGTCTTCAACACCGTGTTGACGATGTCGAAACAGAGACAGCGCGCCGCGAACAGCGTCGCGCTCCGGTCGCGGATCGCCGCCGCGATGCCGCCGAGCACGTCGGCGATTCGTTCGGCGTCGCCCTGCCGGATCAGCGTCTCGAGCCGCTGCAGTTCCTGCGTCGGATACGAAACGGCGCCCGATTCGCTTTCCGACACGTCCTGGAAACGGATGATTTTTCCGTTCCCCCGGATCAACTTGAAATCCGCCGCCGTCGACGCCTCGAGGTACGACTTGCCGATCCGTTCGATGTCCGGATACGCGTTTCCGACGCCGACGGTGGCCGCGATGCCGCGCTCGTCGCGCAGCGACCGGTGCAGCTCCTCCACCCAAGCGGCAAGCTCGCCGTCGTCCAGCGCCGTCGACATGAGGAACGGAATGCGGCGGTCGTCCAGATCGTCTTTCCCGTACGCTTCGATCTGTTCCGACGCGTTCTCGGCCACGAGGCTGCGGAGCGTCGCTTTGTGCGCCGCCGCCCGTTCCGCCGCCAAGTCGAACATGATGACCAAAAACCGAGGATGGGAGAACGATACGCCGTATTCCCTTCCCCGCTCGTTGAACGCCGAAACGTCCGAAACCTCCCCCCTGAGCACCTGCAAGAGCAGATGCTCCTGAATCGCGGATCGATTGTTCTGCAGCTTCTGCCCGAGCTCCCGGTTCGACTGCCCCATCCGATCGATCAGCGATCGAACCGTATCGAGCTCGTCGGCTTTACGGTCGGACAAGCCCCAGCGCGCGTCCGCCCACCGCACGAGCTCGCGGATCGGGTGGTAATTGACATAAACCAAGCCGTAAATGATCAGTCCGCCGATCAGCACGATCAGCATCAAGTTGAGAAGCCAACGGTCGCGCATCTCATGAACGGGTTTCATCACCTCGGCGACCGGAAGCATCGTCACATACGTCCACCCCGTCAACTTGGAACGAATATGCGATATATAATGGTCCGTCCCGTCGACGGAACGAATATGTAAGCTCGGCCCCGCCGCGTCCGGAAGCAGCTCTGCCGCGTCCGGCAAGCCGCCGGCAGGCTTCAGCGACGCGACGACGTTGCCGTTCCGGTCGAGGACAACCGTATTGCCGCTTCGATCGGTCCGCTCCGGCGGCAGCAGCGCGTCTTCGGGAATGAGAAACAGTAACGTTCCGTACGGGTTGTTGCTCATGAAGGGAATGGGCACGAGGTAGGTCACCAACCGGGTCCGATCGTTCCGAAGACGGACCTCTTCCGCCGGCCGAAACGCCGGTCTCGACGCGGCTTCGATCGCTTGCCGAAACTGCGCTTCGTCCCAATCCCGGTAGCGGTAAATTTCGTTAATGAAGCGTTGCGTCTTGTAAGTGCTTACAGAGGAATATAAATAATCGCCGCCGCGAATATACAGGAGCATCTCGTGCACAAACTCGTTCGCCATTTTGTAATTCAGCAGCGCTTTCGCCCGGTACGCCTGATAAAAACTGCGTTCAAGCGCGTACGGCGTCAATTCGGGGTTCGCCGCGACCTCCACGGCGATCTTGTTCATCTGGATCAGCTTGGCGTCGACCTGTTCTTGCCATTGGAGAATGCGGTTCTGGTGGCTGACGGTCACTTCGTCGTGGATCAGATTCACCGTCTGCTCGTAACCGGAAATCCCGAGGAACAAAATCGGCGCGAGCAGGACGGCCACGAACGAGGCGACATATTTGTAGAAGATGGGGACTGCTGCTTTCAGCTTCATGATCACACACCCTTTCCAAACCATGTGGCTTGTCCAGAAGTATTGTACCATTCCTGAATCAGCGTGGGATTAACGGATTGTTGACTGAATGTAAAAGACGCTGAACAGCGTGCCTGGATAAAAAAAGAGGTCCTCGTTGCAAACATCTTGTTAATTGGTCAGACGTTAAAAAAAGCCCGCCGCGAGGGGGCGCTCGCGGTTCGGGCTATGCGTTAAACTTCAGTCGTTCGCTACCGCTACCCAATGGCCTTTCGACCATTCGACGAAGGAGGAGCGCCCGAGTCCGTACGGATCCGACTGCATCGCTTCGGTTTGAGGAACATGTCGCTTCCGCGATTCGATGCCGGGGTCGGGAACCGGAATCGCCGCGAGCAGCGATTTCGTATACGCATGAATCGGATTCGAATACAGCTCCTCGCTCTCCGCCAGCTCTACGATTTTCCCCTTATACATGACCGCCACGCGGTCGCTGATATGCTTGACCATCGACAGGTCGTGGGCGATGAACAAATACGTCAGCCCGAGCCGCTGCTGGAGCTCCTCCAGCAGCTTCACGATCTGCGCTTGGATCGACACGTCGAGCGCCGACAGCGGCTCGTCGCACACGATCAATTCGGGTTCGACGGCCAACGTGCGCGCGATGCCGATCCGCTGCCGCTGACCGCCGGAAAACTCGTGCGGATACCGCATCGCATGCGACTCGTTCAAGCCGACCATCTCCAGCAATTCCGCCACGCGCCGCATCCGCTCCCGCTTGCCGAGCGCCATTCCGTGCACGTCGAGCGCTTCGCCGATGATGTCGGCGACGCGAAGTCTAGGATTGAGGGAGGAGTACGGATCTTGGAAAATCATGCCCATATGACGCCGCATCTTCTTCATCTCGGCGCGGTTCAGCTGCTGCAGCGGGATGCCCTTGAACAGCACCTCGCCGCCGGTCGCTTCGTGCAGGCGCAGGATCGTCCGTCCTGTCGTCGACTTGCCGCTCCCCGATTCGCCGACGACGCCCAGCGTCTCTCCCGCCCGGAGGTCGAAGCTGACCCCGTCGACCGCTTTGACGAGCTGTCCCTTGCCGAGGTCGAAATGTTGACGCAAGGAGCGGACCTGAAGCAGCGGCACGTCGTCTTCGCTTCGGACATACGCCGGCTTGAGCTTCGGCTTCTTCTTCTCGTCGAGCCGCGGCAGCGCGTTCAGCAGCTTAACCGTATACGGATCCTGCGGGTCGGCGAAAATCCGCTCGGTCGCGCCCGTCTCGACGACTTCGCCGTCCTTCATGACGACGACGCGGTCGCACATGCCCGCGACGACGCCGAGATCGTGCGTAATCAAGATGATGGAGGTGCCTAGTCGGCGCTGAATTTCCTTCATCTGGTGCAAAATTTGCGCTTGGATCGTGACGTCGAGCGAAGTCGTCGGCTCGTCGGCGATGAGCAGCGCCGGACGGCAAGCCAAAGCGATCGCGATCATGACCCGCTGCCGCATCCCCCCGGAAAATTCATGCGGATATTGGGCGTACCTTGCCTCGGGGTTCGAAATGCCGACCAGCTTTAACATCTCTATCGCTTCCCGGCGAGCTTCGGATGCGGTAAGCTTCTGGTGCTTGATCAAGCTCTCTTCGATCTGCCGGCCGATCCGCATCGTCGGATTGAGAGACGACATCGGATCCTGGAAGATCATTCCGATCTCCCGGCCGCGAATGTCCTCCATCTCCGCATCGCTCTTCTCGAGAAGATTTCGTCCTTGAAACCAAACCTCGCCGCTCTTCACCATCGAGGGAGGCGAAGGAAGCAGCCGCATGATCGTTCTCGCGGTGACGCTCTTGCCGCTGCCGGATTCCCCGACGATGCCGAGCGTCTCCCCTCTCCCGACCTCGAAGCTGACGTTGCGTACGGCTTGGACTTCCGCGTCGCGCGCGAAGAACGAAACGGATAACCCGTCAACTTTTAATAAAGTGTCCATGGATTCACCTGACCTGATATGATACTTAATGATATAATATAACGGTGTTTAATTGTTTACGAGATACTTTTTCTACGAAACCCGTTTCATAGAGGAAGCTTGACTTTTCAAATGTCTCAAATTAAAGTATACTAAACCTATCGGAATAATACAAATTAATTCATTCTATAAAAGCAAGGAGCCGACTCGCTTGATAGGGTACGCCAACGCCGCCGGAACCGGGTATTCGGACCGCTTGTCCGCCATATACCGCAAAATGTTACTTCACCCGACCTATCGCCTGCTCCTTTTGTTATCTGGGGCGCCGGTCACCGTCATCGTGTATGCGATGCATCTTCTTCGGAAGTCCAAATCCGGCTACGCTCGTCGCGCCGCGGAAACGAGAGCCCAACTGCTGCAATCCGGCTTACGGGAAACTCTCGTCGAGGAAGCCGCGGAGCAGCTGCGCCGGAAGCACCGCTTCTTCGGTCAAGCCGCTGACGCCGAACGCATCCGCCGCGAAGCCGAACGGATCGCGTCCAAGAAATTCGACGCCGCGGTGCGGGAACGCCTGGAGCTGCGGCAAGCGGAAGAAGGCTCGAACGGGGCGGGGCTGGACGAGACGTTCCGCCGGCTGCTCCGGCATCCCGCTTTCTTCGCGGTCTCGCTGGCGCTCGGCTTGCCGATGTATCTCCTTATGGGCATCTACGCCAACGCGTATTTGAAGTACGTCGCCGAACGTTTGATGATGGCCGTACTCGTCATTTTCGGAGTAGCGTTCCTCGTCTTCACGATTCTCTATATTTCCCCGATGAATCCGGCGGCCAACATCTTAGGGGAAACCGCGACGGCCGAGCAGATCGCCAACTTCAATCGCATCTACGGTTTGGATCAGCCGTATTTGGTGCAATTGTGGAATACGATCAAGGGCATCCTGACGTTCGATCTCGGCAGCTCCTTCGCCGGGAACGAGAACGTGACCGCGTCGATCGCCAATAAATTTCCGGTGACGGTCACGCTGACGGCGATCTCGACGCTCATCGCGATCTTGATCGCTCTGCCGATCGGCATCGTCTCCGCGACGCGCCCGAATTCGTTCTTCGACTATACGTTCATGTTCATCGCGCTGCTCGGATTGTCGATTCCGAACTTCTGGCAAGGCTTGATCTTCATTTTGAATTTCTCGATCAAGCTGCACTGGCTTCCCGCGACGTACAATCCGGCGAACTGGCTGTCGGCGATCATGCCGATCGTCGTTCTCGGCACGGGGCTGACGGCGGCCGTCGCGCGGATGACGCGTTCGTCGACGCTCGAAGTCATTCACGAGGATTACATTATCACCGCTAAGGCGAAGGGGCTATCGAGCCGCAGCGTGTTATGGAAGCACGCCGTAGGCAACGCGCTCATTCCGATCGTGACCGTCATCGGACTGCAGTTCGGAGGCATGCTGGGAGGCGCCGCCGTCACGGAGAAGGTGTTCAACATCAGCGGCATCGGAAGTTATATCGTGGATAAGCAGTTCATTCCCGACATCCCCGCCATTATGGGGGGCGTCGTCTATACCGCGATCACGATTTCGATCGTGAACGTACTCGTCGATTTGCTGTACGCGTTCTTCGATCCAAGAATTCGTTCCAAGATGAAACAATACTAAAGCAGGTGCTGCCGTGATTCCGACTACACTAACCACGCATGAAATCCGGTTCAAGCTGAAGTCGAGTGCCGAATACGGTCAAGCGAGCTTCGCCGGCGTCGTCAGTTTGGCTTTGGCGCTCCTCTTCCTTCTGAACGCCTATCGCTTCGAAGAAGGAACGTTCCAGCCGGTCGCGCTCGCCGCGAGCGTCGCTTACTTCTTATTCGGCGGTCTGCAGCTTGCCGTATGGGGACTCATCCGGCGCGATTTGATTCGGTCCGGCGCCATCTCGAGGACGACCCGTTCGCTCGGATACGCGCTTATGCTGAGCCTCCTCGCGGGCAACGTCTTCGTCGCCGCCGCCGCGTTCCAATTGGCGAAGCGCGAGAAAACCGCGGTGTACACGCTTGCTGTATACACGCTGCTGACGACCTTGCTCGTCTTCGCCGTGTCGGCGCTCAATTTATTTAAGCCGTACGTGGCCAACACGTTCCTGTTGGGGATGTTTCTACTGATCGTCGCGGCCGCGATTCAACTCGTCGCTTTGCTGCTGGTCGCGAAATTCGGAGGCCGCGCCGCGCTTCCGCGCTGGATGGGGGTCGTCGCCGTCGTCCTGATCCTGACGGCCGCGTCCGGCAATTTGTTCGCGCTCTTCCTCGGGCTGCTGTTGCTCGCGCGGCTCCGGGACGAGGGCTTCTCCTCCGGCTCGAAGCTGGGCGAAGTCGTCGATCGGCTGTCTCGCAGCTCGACATCGATGCTGGGGTTGTTGTTCATCCTGTTTCTGCTGACGATGTCGATCACCAGTTATCTCACGTTCGATTACGGCATGGCGGTCGAGAACGACTACGGGAACATTTTGCAGCCGGTCAGCTTGGCGTATCCGTTCGGCACGGACAACTTCGGCAGAGACTTGTTCTCGCGTATCGTCTTCGGGGCGCGGATCTCGCTCGCGGTGGGACTCGCCTCGACGATCATCCCACTCGTTATCGGGGGGCTCCTAGGCGCCGTCTCGGGCTACTACGGCCGCCATACGGACAACGTCATCATGCGGGCGCTCGATATTTTATACGCCATTCCCGGCATTCTGCTGGCCATCGCCATCATCGCGGCGTTCGGCGCCAGCACCGTAAACCTTATATTGGCCCTTAGCGTCGGCGCGATTCCGACGTATGCCCGAACGATGCGGGCGAACGTTCTGCTCGTCTCGACGTTGGAATACGTTCAGGCGGCGCGGGCGTTCGGGGTCGGCGATCTGACGATTCTTTTCAAGCATATCCTCCCGAATTCGATCGCCCCGATGATCGTGAAGTCGACGCTGACGATCGGCACCGCGGTCATCTCGACCAGCAGCTTAAGCTATCTGGGACTCGGCGTCGAGCCGCATATTCCGGAATGGGGCAACATCTTGAAGCTGGGCAGCGCCTATCTCGAGACGCACGCGTTTACGGCCGTCTATCCGGGGCTCGCGATTATTTTGCTCGTGCTGTCGTTTAATTTTCTCGGCGACGGTTTGCGCGACGCGCTCGATCCGAAGCTGGACTAGCCGCTCGGAACTTTCGAAACCTCATTCATATTCCATCGCTTCTACGTTGCCAAACATGAATGATCGATGATTGAATGTGAGTTTAAATAAAAATATATTTACCTATTGGAGGAGAAGGCAATGAGAACCAAAGGCAAATTTTCCGCGTTGTTGCTGCTCAGCTTATCGATCGTGCTTGGCGCCTGCAACGTCACCACCAAAGACGAAGCGACGGAGACGCCCGAGCCCGCGCAAGAGACGGAAGCCGTCGTCGACGGCACTCCCGTCGATATCGAGCTTCTCGGCATGAGCTCTAACGAAGCCGATCTGAACATCGTGCGCGACCAGCTCACGAAGAACGGCTTCAACGTCAAGCTGAACATCCAACCGGACTACGGCAGCTTCAAGTCGCAGCAAGACGCCGGCAACTTCGACATCGCGTTGTCCAGCTGGACGACGGTGACCGGCAACCCGGATTACGCGGTTCGCTCCTTGTTCAAGACCGGCGGCGACTACAGCATCCTCGCGGATGCGGAGATCGACGCGCTGATCGATTCGGCTTCGAACCAAACGCCGGATCAGTATACGGAGACGTACAAGCAATTCGAGCAGCAGCTCGTGTTCGATAAGGCCTATATCGCGCCGTTATACAATTCTTTGAAGGCGCAAGCGTTCAATCAGGACGTCCTGAACAAGGACACCGTTCGCATTTCGAAATCCCGTTCGCTCCCTTGGGAAGAAATCAGCTTCAAGGACGCGTCGAAGAACGGCGCCGAACCGCTCCTGCTCCAATCGACGATGCCGACGCTCACGTCCCTCGATCCGATCAAGGGCAACGACGGCTCGATTAACATCATCAACACGAACCAGTACGTGCGTCTCGTCAATCTGACGGACGACGACAAGATCACGTCGGAAGGCTCCTTGTCTTTCAACCATGCGATCGCGGAAGGCAACTCGGACTACTACTTCATCTTGCGCGACGATATCAACTTCGCTGCGATTAAGGATAAGCTGGCCGTCGATACCGGCGAACGCGTCGGCGCGGACGACGTTATCTTCTCGCTCGAGCGCGCGCATAACAAAGATTCCGTACCGGACCACCGGACGTACACGCTTCACGAGCACATTCAGAGCGTCGAGCTCGTCGCGGACGTAGCCGCCCTCGAAGCGACGAAGGTATCCGGCAGCGACCAAACCGTGAAAGCCGCGCTGGAGCTAGGTCTCCCGGCGAACATCGCCGAGCTCGTCGCCGACAAGACGCAATCCGACAGCAAGTCGGGCAAATACCAAGTCGTCAAGATGACGACGACGAAGCCGTTCCCGCAAGTGCTGAACTACCTGGCGCACCAATCCGCGGGCATCGTGTCGAAAAAACAAGTCGAAAGCATCAACACGTACGACGTCGCGAAGTTCGACGTAAACAAGGACATTCCGTACGGCGACCAGAACACGGTTACCGAAGGCCCGGCATACAACAACACGTTGTATACGAGCGGTCCGTACATCTTGTCGTACAAGAACGATTACGAAGCGGTCTTCTATAAGAACCCGGCTTACATGAAGGGCACGAAGCACGAGCCGAAAATCAACAATATCAACGTCCGCTTCATTAAAGACGCAGACAGCTCCCTGTCCGCGCTCCGCAGCGGCGAAATTCATCTGTATTACGGCGTATCCGAGACGAAATACGACGTCGTCCGCGGCGACAGCAAGCTGTTCCTGCAGACGATCCCGAGCAACGCCGTATCGTACTTGCTGTTCAACACGGCGAACCGCCCGGTCGCGGAAAGCGCCGATTTGCGGAAAGCCGTCCTCTACTCCATCAATCAGGACGAGATTCTCGCTTACTACAGCGGTAATAAATTCAAAGCCGTCTCGACGCTCAGCCCGTTGGTGCAGACCGGTCTGGAGCTGACCGCCGATCCGGCGAAAGTGAAACAATTCTTGGACGCATACAAAGCCGGCAAATAAGCGATTCCGACGAAAAGAAGGCTGCCTTCCGCCGCGACACAACGGCGAAGGCAGTCTCTTCTTATCCCGCGCCGCATTCGAATCGAACAAGGAGTGAAAGATGATGAACGAACCGATTCATCCGGAAACTACGCTGCCGCAATGGCATGCGCTCTTGCTGGAATCGCTGAAACGTTACGGTTGGTCGAACGAAGAACTCCTTCGAAAAATCCAGGAGGGCGATCTGCCGAAGGACGAAAGCAAATTCCAATTCGACTACGCAGATCTCATCGCGTACGCTCGGGAGCACGCCGATACGCTCGAGCAAGCGGTCCGGCGCGGCTACCGCGTGAAGTACAACACGCTTCGCGGCATTCACAGCTGGATCGCCGTCGCGCTCCGCCGGGACGCCGAACTCGTGCTCGAGCCGGGCGCAGAAGCAGTCGTCGTTCCGCTGTCTGCCGAGGAGACCCGACGGGTGGTATCGATGCTTTCCACCGGGTGGAAGCTTTCGGTCGCCGATCCGACGCCGGACGCGGACGGACGCGTGCTGACCGGAATCGAGCCGATGCATCGGATCTAACGGAATCAAGGGGCCGTTCCGCAAGTAGACTCGAATCTACTTGCGGGATCGGCCCCTTGTTTTCGATCCCCTCGGCGGAAGACTGGACTTACCCTTCCTCCAGCGACAGTCCCAACTTGGCCCGCCGTGCAAGTGGCGAATACAAGAAGAAGTACGGCGCTCAGGAGGCGGAAATCGGGGATTGAACGCGAAGCGGGCCCCCCTGCGGCGCTCGCGCGCAGGGGGACCCGCTTCGGTCATCATCGGCTCTTTATCGAGTTAATACCTCTTTGCTCACGCGAACGACATTGTCGACGGAGAAGCCGAAGGATTCCATCACTGCCCCGCCGGGTCCCGAAGCGCCGAACGTATCGATCGATAACACGGCGCCTGCGGTTCCCGCGTACTTCTCCCACCCGAGGGAGATGCCCGCTTCGATCGTAATGCGCTTCTCGACCGCATCGGGAAGAACGCTGCGCCTGTAGTCCGCCGATTGCCGATCGAACAGCTCCCGGCTCGGCATCGCCACGACGCGGACGGAGACGCCTTCCTTCTCGAGCTCCGCCTTCGCGTCGACGGCCAAGGACACCTCCGAGCCGGTTGCGATCAGGAGGAGCTCCGGCGTATCGTTCGTCTCCGTCAGGACGTAGCCGCCCTTAGCGACTTGCTCGCGATTGCCTCTCGTCGCTTCGAACACGGGCAAGTTTTGTCTGCTCAAAATGAGCGCGACCGGTCCTTCCTTCCGCTCGAGCGCGTACGCCCAGGCGCTTGCCGTCTCGTTGGCGTCGGACGGACGAATGACCGTCAGACCTGGGATCGTACGCAGCGCGGCCAGATGCTCCACCGGCTCGTGCGTCGGGCCGTCCTCCCCGACCGCGATGGAATCATGGGTGAACACGTAGATGACGGGCAGCTTCTGCAGCGCGGCCAACCGAATGGCTGGGCGCAAGTAATCGCTGAAGACGAAGAACGTGCTGACGAACGGCTTGACGCCTCCGTGCAGCGCCATCCCGCTTCCCGCGGCGCCCATCGCATGCTCGCGCACGCCGAAGTAGACGTTACGCCCGGCATAGGACTCGACCGCGTACGTACGCTCGCCCTTCATGTCCGTCATCGTCGAATGCGACAGGTCCGCGCTGCCGCCGAAGAGGGACGGAACGATGTTCAAGTAATGATTGATCGCTTCCCCGCTGGCGACCCGGGTCGAGATCGCCTTCGAAGCGTCGAACGTAAGGATGTCAGAGGCCGCGATGGACGCGGCGCCTTCGACCGCCTCGGCGAGCTCGCGGCTCTCCGAGGGAAACTTCGCCGTATAGTCGGCGAACAGCCGGTTCCACGCTTGTTCCTTGGCCGCCCCCTCTTCCTTCAACCGCTCGAAATACGCCCGGACTTCCTCCGGCACCGTAAATTCATCTTCGTACGCCCAGCCGTATGTCTCCTTGGTCGCCTTGGCTTCTTCCTTGCCCAACGGGTTGCCGTGCACCTTGTTCGTGCCCTGCGCTTTGCTGCCGTACCCGATGATCGTGCGCACCTCGATGATCGTCGGCTGCGAATCGTGCCGCTTCGCCTCCCCGATCGCCGCCGAGATCGCTTCCGTATCGTTGCCGTCTTCCACTCGCAAGTAGTGCCAGTTCGCGGATTCCGCCCGCTTCCGCACGTCCTCGCCGAAGCTTAGGTTCAGCGCGCCGTCCAGCGAAATATCGTTAGAATCGTAAAGCACGATTAATTTTCCAAGCTTCATATGTCCTGCCATCGACATCGCTTCGTACGAGATGCCTTCCATCAAGCAGCCGTCCCCGACGAGCGCGTACGTGTAATGATCGACGACCGGGAACCCGTCCCGATTGTACTTCGCGGCGAGATGCGCTTCGGCCATCGCCATCCCGACGGCCATCGCGACGCCTTGACCCAGAGGCCCCGTCGTCGCCTCGACCCCGTCCGTATGCCCGTATTCGGGATGTCCCGGCGTTCGGCTGTTCAGCTTGCGGAACGCCTTCAAATCCTCGATCGACACTTGATAGCCCGACAGATGAAGGAGGCTGTACAAGAGGGCGGAGCCGTGCCCCGCCGACAACACGAATCGATCCCGGTTAAACCACTTACTATTTCCCGGGTGATGATTCAGATGGTCGGACCAGAGCGCGAACGCCATCGGCGCCGCTCCCATCGGCAGCCCCGGGTGACCGGAATTGGCGGCATTGACCGCGTCGATCGACAGCGTGCGGATCGTATCGACCGTGAGTCGATTAATGGTTTGCGTATAAGGCATATCGTTCTCCTTCTTTCGTTTCGGATGTTCGTTCCTCTCTATCGTCCAGCCACCAGGAGTTTCCGTCTTCGGCGAGCAGCGCGTCGGATGCGTCGGGACCGTACGTGCCGGCCTCATAATAGTGCAGCGGAACGAGCTCCTCCTCGAACGCGTCCAGCACCGGTTGAACCCAACGCCAGGACAACTCGATTTCGTCCCAATGCGCGAAGTACGTAGCGTCTCCTTCGAGGGCGTCGCCGATCAAATTCTCGTACGACTCCGGCGAGTCTTCGGGGTTCCGATGAAGTTCGATCCGAACCGGCTTGAAGCCCCCGTTCGGGCCGTGCTCCGTCGCGTTGAACTGAAGCGAGATGCCTTCGTTCGGCCCGATCTCGATAATGAGCAGATTCGGCGCGACGCCGCCCACGGACTTCGGTCGAAGCGGCTCCTTAAACTCGACTACGATTCTAGTAGACTTTTCTTTCATCCGCTTGCCTGTGCGAAGGTAGAACGGAACGCCGCGCCAAGCGTTGTTATCGATATGGAGTCGAGCGGCTACGAACGTTTCCGTCCGAGAGTCCGGCGCGATGCCCGGCTCCCGCGTATACCCGACCACGTCTTGGCCGTCGACGCGGCCCGCCGCGTATTGACCGCGGACGACGCGAGCGCGAACGTCTTCCTTCTGGAGCAGGTCCACCGCTTCCATTACGTTCCTCTTTTTCCAACGTACCTCTTCCGGACCGCTGTCCTGCGACAGTTGGATCGCGGCCGTCATCAACAGCTGCAGCAGATGGTTTTGGAACATGTCCCGCAGCGCGCCGATATGGTCGTAGTATCCGGCACGCAGGCCGACGCCGTCCGCTTCGCCGGCCGATATTTGCACATTGGCGATGTAGCGGTGAGACCATAACGCCTGGAGCACCGGATTGGCCTGCTGGAGCGCCTTCAACTGCTGTACGACCGGCTTGCCGAGATAATGATCGATGCGGTAAATTTCTTCTTCGGCGAAGGCATGGTTCAACACCCGATTCAGCTCCCGCGCCGATTGCAGGTCATGCCCGAACGGCTTCTCGATTACGAGCCGCTTCCAACCGTTCGCGGAGCCGAGTCCGCTGGATTGAATGTTGAGCGCGATCGTCTCGAAATGCTCGGGGCCGACGGACAAATAAAACAACCGGTTCGGCGGAAGGCTTTGCGCCGCTTCCCGCCGTTCGACGACGCTGAGCAGCTCCCGGTAGTCGCTCTCGCGGTCGATTTCCAGCACATTGTACCGGAACAGCCCCAGGAAATCGGCCAGTCCCCGATCGGGATCCATCGGCTTGCGTCTGGAAAACTGTCGGACGGCTTGCTCGACGTTCGATCGGAAGACGTCGTCCGACCATTCCCTGCGACCTAGCCCGAACACGGAAAATCCGCGCGGCAGCTTGCCGCCCAAGAACAAGTTAAAAAGGGCGGGATATATTTTCCGTTTGGCCAAATCGCCCGTCGCCCCGAACAAAATCATCGTCGTCGGTTCCATCTTGCATCCCCCTTCAGGCCACTAGTTTCATAGTTGTGGTTCTACTATAATACAATTACCGGATATACAAGTAATGAATATATTTCAGAGGAGATATAGACTACATCTATGGGTGTCAATCATGAGCTGTACAAGGTGTTCTATTGGGCGGCCAAGACGGGAAGCTTGTCTCAAGCCGCTAAGGCGCTGTTCCTGACGCAGCCGAGCGTAAGCCATGCCATTAAACAGCTGGAGCAAAGCTTCGGCGTCGCGTTGTTTACCCGCACGTCGCAGGGGGTCGAGCTGACGCAGGAGGGAAGCGTATTATATTCGTACATCGAGCAATCGCATATTCTCATCGCGTTGGCCGAGGAGAAGATGGCGGCGTTGAAAAATCTGGAGAGCGGCGATCTGCGCATCGGCGGGAGCGACTCGCTGTTCAAGCACTACTTGCTTCCGCACCTGGAACAATTCCACGAACAGCATCCCGGCGTGAAGCTGCACCTGAACCATGGGACGACGCCGGAGGTCATCACGTTCTTGAAGGAAGGCCGGATCGACTTGGGGGTCGTCCGCATGCCGATCGTCGAACCGCAGCTGGAAGTGAAGGAAAGCTTTCAATTGCAGGATTGCTTCGTGGCGGGGGCCCGTTACGCCGAATTAAAAGACCGGACGCTCTCATTGCCGGAGCTGCTGCAGCATTCGATCATCCTGTTTTCCCGGAACAGCCGCGCGCGCATGGCGATCACGGAATTGTTCCACCACTACGGGTACACGATCAAGCCGGAGATCGAGGTCGGCAGCGTCGACCTGCTCATCGAGTTCGCCCGGAGGGGGCTCGGGATATCGTATGTAACGCGAGAGTTCGTATCGAAGGAGCTGGAGGAAGGGTCGCTATTCGAAGTCCGCCTCGACGTGCCGATCCCCCCGTCTCACGTAGGCATCATGACGATGCGGAACATGCCGTTGTCCCGCGCGGCAAGCGCGTTCATCGAATTGATTCGTTAACCTCCGGGCGAATACCCGCATAGGGTATTTCAGTAGGATGAGGGGAGCGGAACAAAGTTGAGGAATGCCTATGGGTATACCCGGTACGATCCGGTTCGGACGTGCCGAAGCGTCGCGAATTGGTGTTCGAGAGGCGGCGAATATGTTTCCGGAATGCGGTCGTCCGCGGCGTTGTCCGACGATCGAAGTCAAGAGTTGGAACAGTGGCTCGGCAAGCTGCGGCTGCTGGAGCAAAAGGCGAAAAGCATGTTGAATACGTACCCGGCCTCGATCCCGCCTGCGGCCGTGAGCTCTCTGCTGCAGGAAGCATACTTATTGAACGAGGGCTACACCCAATTTCTAGACGCGTATCCGTCCGGGCAAGCTGCGTCCCCCGGCGGGCCGGTCGCGCCGAAACCGGTGCCGATCGGGGGGCACACGCTGCCTCCTCTTCCGTACGATTACGATGCATTGGAGCCGTATATCGACGAACAGACGATGCGGCTCCATCACGACAAACATCATCAAGCGTACGTGGACGGATTAAACCGGGCGGAGAAAAAGATGGAAGAGGCTCGGAGGACAGGGGACTACGACCTCATTCTCCATTGGGAGCGCGAAGCCGCGTTTCACGGAGCCGGGCATTACCTTCACACGATCTTTTGGAACAACATGTCGCCGGAAGGCGGCGGGGAGCCGTCCCGAGGCGGCGGCCTCCGAGGGCGGATCGATGCGGATTTCGGCGGCTTCGACAAATTCAAAGCCCACTTCTCGGCAGCCGCGGAGAAGGCGGAAGGCGTCGGCTGGGCGATTCTCGTCTGGTCCCCCCGTTCGCACCGGCTGGAAATTCTTCAAGCGGAGAAGCATCAGAATCTCTCCCAATGGGACGTCGTTCCGCTGCTTGTCCTCGACGTATGGGAACATGCTTACTATTTGAAATATCATAACGATCGCAAATCGTATATCGAAGCTTGGTGGAACGTCGTGAATTGGGAAGACGTCGAACGACGGTACGATCAAGCCCGCCAATTGCGCTGGAAGCCGTATTGATCGTCGTCCTCGTCGAAACATGGCGAAAAGAGGCCGTCGCATGCGGCGGCCTCTCCCCTTGCTTAGCCTTAGCGCGCTCTTGCTCTCGGCCGAACGACCCGCGTCGTCAATACGCCGAGCGCATCCTTCGTAGCGCGGGCGAACGCGAGCGGGTTGTCGACCTTTTCCCAATGCATATACATCAGCCTAGGGTTATCGAAGAGCCAGTGATTATGAATGGCGGTGACGATGATGCCGTGTTGCCGCAGCTTGCTCGTGAATCGATTGATTTCGGACTGCAGGATGACCGTCTCGCCGCTGCAGAGCGCCCGTCCGTCCCTCGTCATCGATTCGAAGCTGAACATCTGCGGAAGCAGCAAGAACGATTTGGCCCGCCTCCCCAACACGATCGGTTGAATGTTGGTTCTGGATTTCATAACGGTGCAGACCCTGCCTTGCGCCGTATGCATGCCTCCGAGAATTCTCCCGAATCGTTCGCATGTTTGTTCGAACGAAAGTGCCATGTACACCCCTCCTTCCGTTGTCGTTACCCGCGGACGATCCGCGACGTGAGCAAACGGTTGCTATTGCGGACTTTCCTTGCGAAATCGAGCGGCTTGTCGATGGACTCGAAGTGAATGTACATCAGCCGCGGCGAATCGAACAGCCAGTGATTGTGCGTCGCCGTTACTTTGATTCCTTGTCTGCGCAGGCTGGAGATGAACGGGTTCAGCTCCGACTGCAGGATGACCGTCTCCCCTAAACATAACGCGCGGCCTTGGCGGTCCATCTTCTCGAAGGAGTACGCCTGCGGGACGAACATGAACGACTGCGCGTTCCTTCGCAGCACCTTCGGTTTAATGTTCGTCCGGGACCGGGTCGCGGTACAAACCCCGTTAATTACGGAAGGAGTCGCGTTTAAGATTTGCGCGAATCTCCTGCACAATCGGGACGGTTGCGTATGCATCGCCATTGGAAACACCTCCTGCAAGCAACTTATGACACGTCCGCGGGAATGCTCTGGGTGAGTAGCGTCGTTGGAAGCCCTTTTCACTTCAGAAATACGGAAAGCCCGTACCTTAGAGGCACGGGCCGGGACGACGACGGATGTCGAAAATTATAAGCGGCGGAGGGTCCGCCCTTCGAGAAACGGGCCTTTCAGACGGACATGCTCGTAAGGCAGCGTCGGATTCGCGATGCGGCGCAGCATGAGCTCCGCCGCCCTCTCCCCGGCTTCTTTCACGAACAACGCCGGACGGGCTAGATCGGGCAAATACGGATGCTCCTCATGCTCCATGCCGACGAGAGAGACCGATTCGGGGACGTCGAGGCCGAGGGAAGCGGCGGCCGCGTACGCCCACTCCGCCGTGCCGGGAATCGCGCAAAATACAGCCGTATACCGCCCGGAGCTCAACCGGGATCGCAGCTTCTCCATCCACTCGACGCGATCCCCGGAATCGCTCGTGACATGCTCGTCGGGGTCGGGCGCCCGCTCGGCGCCCGCCCGCTTCAAGGCGATGGCGAACGCCCTCCATCTCAGACGGAAGCCGCGGAACGGTTCGATCTCCCCGACGTACAATACGTTCCGATGACCGTTCGCATAGAGCGCCTCCATGGATCGGTGAACCGCATACTCCACATCCCAGACGACGCTGTCTACCTCGGCCAGATCGGACGGATAATTGATCAGCACCTTCGGCATCGGGATCCGGAGCAGCGCCGCCTCCAGCCGTTCGGGCAGCACCGCGGACAGAAACAAGCCGTCCGTGAACTCCGCCCCGATCTTCTCGAGCCACGACTCCAGCTCCGACGGTTCGCTCAATCCGCTAGGCACGACCAACGGGTACAACGTATGCCCCAGCTCGGCCAACCGCGTCTGTACCCCGACCGTCTGTTGGCGATGGAACGGCAGATCCCCGCTCAGCAGCATCGCGAAGCGCCTCGGCCTGGCCCGCACCGAAGGAATTCGTTCCGCGGTCATGCCCGCTTCCTGCTCCTTCGTCCGATACCCCAGCTCCCGCGCCCGTTCCACTACCGTTCGACGCGTCGTCTCCGACATGCCCGGCAGTCCCCGGAGCGCCTTCGAGACGGTATGTATCGTTAAGTTCAATTCGTCGGCGATCGTTTGCAGCGTCACCGCTTTTTTACTCGGCACGAACTTCCCCTCCTTCTTTAAATTGTAACTAAAATGGAACTATTGTGTAGCTACAAATTTGATTTATGATGAGGCTGAACATCGTTCCTGCGGGAGGGAGAATCGGACATGTCGAATCGAGAAGTAACCTTACACACAACCGTACCTGTGTACGATACGGCGGAGGTCGTCGTCATCGGCGGCGGGCCGGCCGGCACCGCGGCGGCCGTCAGCGCCGCCAGGAACGGCCGGAAGACCATTCTGTTGGAGCATTCCGCTCAATTAGGCGGCATGGGGACGCTCGGAAACGTCAGCGTCTTTATGGGCATCGGCAACGTGACGGGCATCTACCGGGAGTTCATCTCGGAGTTTCTTCCCGAGGCGCTGCCGGATACGCACCATGTGTCCATCTGGCCGCAATATTCGCCCTTCGAGCTGCGCCATTATTTGAACGGTAAGCTGGAGAAGGAAGGCGTCGACGTGTACTACCACGCGAGCGTCGTCGCCGCGATCAAGCAGGGCGACCGCGTCACGGGCGTCGTCGCCAATACGCGGGAAGGCCTCAAGGCGTTCGAAGGCGCCGTCTTCATCGACTGCACGGGGGATTCGCGCGTGGCGGCCGAAGCCGGCGTACCGCTGCGTTCCGGGCGCGACGAGGACGGCCTGACGCAGCCGATGACGCTCATGTTCATGATGCAGGATACAGGGAAGCCGGCGCGCCAATACTTGCCGGAGGACGGTTACCGCTACGAGGACGTATCGGAGCTGCCGCAGGGCCGGCGCTTGTATTGGGAGAAGACCGGGGACGGCACGCTGCTCGTCAATATGACGCGCGTTCGGGGGAACGGAGCGAAGATCCGAGACGTCAACTTCGCGGAGAAGGAATCGCTGCGGCAGGCGTTCTCCGTCGCGAACTACTTGCAGCGCAACGGTTTCGAAAATTATATTTTGTCCCATGTCGCCGGGCAGGTCGGCGTTCGGGAAACGAACCAAATCGTCGGATTGTACACGCTGACGGAAGAGGACGTGACGGGCGGGCGCCGCTTCGACGACGTCGTGGCGCAGACGAATTACGAGATCGACATCCACAACCCGACGGGGGGAGCCAGTACGGACGAACGACATGTGAGCGGCTACGACATCCCCTACCGCTGCATGGTCCCCGTCGGCGTCGAAGGGCTGATCGTCGCCGGGCGCTGCATCTCCGCCACGCACGTCGCCATGTCGTCGATGCGGGTGCAGGCGACGTGCTACGCCCTCGGCCAAGCGGCGGGTAACGCCGCTTCGCTGGCCGTCGAAACCGGCTCCTCGGTCGCCGACATCTCCATTCCGGCGCTGCACGAACGGCTGGCCGCGCAAGGCGTGAGGTTTCAGAAGTAAGGATGCGATTCTAGAGGAACGCCCCCGCGGGGCGTTCCTCTTTAAGTAGGCCGCTCGGGGGAACCCTCGACTGGCTTCTTCCGGCTATAAGCGCATATCTGCGCTTATCCCGCGAATCCGCTCTTCCCCCTCGTTTCTTACATCCGCCGATCGCCCGCCCACATAATATAGCCAGATAGTTCATCTCTTGAGGAAATCGTTAATTTGCTTCCGGTCGGTTTTCGTGTACGATGCAAACGATTGGCTTTTTTCGCAACAGCACTCAATGTACAAATTATGACGTAGGAGGCATCCCATAATGAGCAAAATCAAAGTCGCCGTATTCGGCTGCGGCGCGATCGCGCAGCGCCGGCACATTCCCGAGTACGCCTCCAATCCCGACGTGGAACTGGTCGCGTTCGCCGACCCGGTTCTCGAGCGCGCGCAGAAGATGGCCGAGCAGTACGGCGGCAAAGCGTACGCCAGCCACGAAGAGCTGCTAAAGACCGAGAAGGTCGACGCGGTCAGCGTATGCACGCCGAACTACCTCCATGCGCCGATGGCCATCGCGGCAGCGAACGCGGGAGCGCACGTATTGGTCGAGAAGCCGATGGCGACGACGCTGGAAGAAGCGCAGCAGATGATCGACGCCGCGCGTAGCAACAACGTCTACCTGATGGTCGGCCACAATCAGCGTCTCATGCCTCCGCACGTGAAGGCGAAGGAGCTGCTCGACTCCGGCAGGCTCGGCAAGGTGTTGACGTTCCGCACCGCCTTCGGCCACCCGGGTCCGGAAGGCTGGAGCGTAGACGGCCGCGGCAGCTGGTTTTTCCGGAAGGAAGAAGCGGCGATGGGCGCCATGGGCGACCTCGGCGTGCATAAATCCGACTTTATCCGGTACCTCCTGAACGACGAAGTGGCGGAAGTGGCCGGCTTCGTCGGCACGATTCACAAAGAGGGCACGGACGTCGACGATAACGCGACTTGCCTCCTCCGCATGAAGAACGGCGCGATCGGCACCTTGACGGCAAGCTGGACGCAATACCGAGGCGGCGACAACAGCACGGTGCTCTGGTGCGAGAACGGCGTCATGAAGATCGGAACCGTGAACGGCGACGAAGTCATCGTGGAGCTCCGCGACGGCAGCGTAGAGACGTACGTCGTAGGCGCCATGGCTACGAACGAAAAGCAAGTCCCGAGCGGCGTCATCGACGCGTTCGTCCGTTCGATTACGACGCAGACGCCTCCGAGCATCTCCGGCGAAGAAGGCAAGAAGTCGTTGGCCGTCATTCTCGCCGCGTTCGAATCGCAAGCGACGGGCCGGATGGTAAAGCTGTAATCTTAGGTAGAACAACCAAAAAACAAGGGGTCCGCATTCATGCGGGCCTCTTGTTTTTGGATTCAGCAGCATTGAGTTGCCGCTGGAGGTTCCTCTTCCGCGATCGGCTTGGCAGAGGCTGCAGCGCAGCATACCGCGGGCATCGCTCGCTCTTCCGCCGCCTCGAATTCGCTGTCTCTATGGGTGTAAAACACTTCCCAAGCGTTTCCGTCGGGGTCGGTCACCCGGATCTTGTCTTGGACGGCGTAACAGCAAGTCGTGTCCATCTCTTCGAAAGAAGCCAGCCCCGCTTGCCGGAGCCGCTCCTTCGCCGCCAGCACGTCCTCGGTGCCGCCGACTTGAAATCCAAGGTGGTTCAGAACGCCTTTGTCGTCGAAAGGCCGAACGTTCAGCGAGAAATGAAGCGCGGGTTCGTCGAGTTCGAATTTCGCATAGTTCTCTTTGACTTTCGTAGGTTCGGCGTCGAACAATTTCCTGTAGAACGCGAGAGACGACTCCAGATTTCGGACATTGATCGCGACGTGCATTTTCATAAGACAACACTCCTTTAATTACTCAATATTTGATTGTTGCAAGTATTAGGGGAAAAGCAGCTCCTCTCGTCTAGAGAGGAGGTTTGCAGCAATGCGGGCTTTGACCCATGGCATCGCTGAGCAACTGGAGGCATCCCAGAACCTGCCCCTTCTTGTCGTCGGGAATTGATGTATTTATACCGCATATTAATTGAGATTTGCAACTATTTAATTTAGCATCTGATGTTAAAAACAAAGCGAAGCCCCTTGCGCAAGGGGCTCCGTACGTTTTCGATTACAGCGGGACCGCAGCTTCGAGCCGCGCCGGCACCGGCTGCGCCGCCCCTTTGTTCAGGTACTTCTTGCCCCTCCATCGGAAGAAAGACATTGCGCCCCGCACGTATTCGTCCGCGATCATGCAGCAGTAGATCCCGATCAAGCCCCAGCCCAACTCGAGGCCCAGCCAATACGAACAGCCTGTCGCGATGATCGACATGGAACCGAGCGACGCGAGCATCGTGAACCGCGTATCGCCGACGGCGTTCAGCGCGTTGCCGAGCGCCATGTTCAGCATCTTGCCGGGCTGCAGCAGCAAGTTCAGCGCCAGCAGCGAGACGCCCATCGCGACGATCTCCCCGTCCTTCGTAAACAGCCCGAGCGCCGGTCGGCCGAACAGATAGAGCAGGATGCTGCTGACAGCGACGAAGGCGAGGCCGACCCAGAGCGCCCGGTACGCCGCCGCATACGCGTCCCGGATTTTCCCTGCGCCGAACAGATGCGCGATCTGAATTTGCGCGGCGGCCGCGATGGCCCCGCCCAGCATGAAGCAGAACGATTCCAGCGTGTTCATGTACGTGCGGGCGGCAAGCTCCTTGTCGCCGAGGTCGGCGAGGAACGCGTAAATCGCCAGCTGCGAGAACACCCAGCAGGACATGTTGACGCCCAGCGGCCAACCGATTTTCAAGATCTGCTGAAACAGCTTGAGTTTGAAAATGCCGAAGTCCCGAAGCCGAACCGTCCGCTCGAAAGCGAACACGAACATGTACAGCAGCAGGACCGCCGCGAACAGCTTCGACAAGTTTCCGGACACCGTCACGCCGAACAGTCCCCACGCCGGCATGCCGAACGCGCCGTAGATAAAGCCGTAATTCAGAACGATATGAACGACGTTCATTCCGATCCCGATAAACATCGGTCCCTTCGTGTTGCCGGTATTTCGAATGACGGTGCCGAGCACGGCGATGAGACCGGTAAGCACCATGCCTGCGCCGATGTTGGAGACATAGACGTTCCACAGCGGCAGCAGCTCGTTCGAGACGTTCAGCATGCCCGCGATCGGAGCGGAGAAGAAATACAACGTAAGGCTGATCGCGGCGCTGATCGACGCGCAGGCCGTGACGGCCATGATCGCGATCGTGCGCGCCTCCTCCTCCCGCTTCATGCCGATGCGCTGCGCGACGAGAATGCCGGCGCCGGTGGCGATCGTCATAAACAACGTATTCAGGGCGTTAAACAGCTGATTCGAAAATCCGACGACGGCGACGGCCCCGTCGGAGATGTGGCTGACCATGATCGTATCGACGGTGCCGAGCAGCGTCTGCAGGAACAGCTCGAGAAAAATCGGCCAGGACAACGCCCATAGCGAAAATTTGGGATTCACAAATAAAACCTCCGGACTGACATGTTGTACCTCATTCGGACGAAGGGCTTCGCCTTTTCCATAACAGATTATAGATGGTATACTTTCGTCAGTGGTTCAATTATTCAACGAAAACTTTCACATATGAAACCTATCGGGAAGGAAACGCTTCCATGACCATGCTTGTCTTCACGGTGCCCCCGCTGCTGCAATACATCGCTTGCGGACATTCGATCTTCGATCCCGGAGAGCGTCACATGAGCCGTCGAAACCTTCACGTATTCGACCTGCTGTTCGTACAGAAGGGTTGTTTATATATCGGGGAGGAGGAGCGGCGGTACGAGGTAGGGCCGGGGTGCGCGCTCGTGCTGCGGCCGGACTGCTTCCATTACGGCCTGGAAGGCTGCCGGGAGCGGACGGAGTATTATTGGCTTCATTTCCAGACGTCCGGCCCTTGGACGGCGGCGGACGACGATGCGGGGGAGCTTCATCCCGACAACGCCGCGGACGAATTGTTCGACGTTCGAAGCTTTCCGCTGACCCTGCCGCAGTTCGTCCGCTTGGCGAAGCCCGCCAAAGCCGACGAACTGCTCGGTCAGCTGGATCAGCTTCATCCGAACGCGCATCTGAGCGCTGCCAGGTTGAAGCAGCAGTTGTTGTTCCAGGAGCTCGTGCAGCTGCTGGCGGCCTCCCAGGATTCGCGGCGGAACTCGCCGGGAAGGGCTTGCGCCGAACGGGCGGCCGCCCTTCTTCGCAGCCGCTACCGCGAGGACATTACCGTTCGCGAGCTTGGGAAGCGCCTCAGCTTTCACCCGGTGTATATCGCCCGGTGCATGCAGCGGGAATACGGCTGCACGCCGAGAGAGTATTTGCTCCGTTACCGGATCGAACAAAGCAAGCTGCTGCTCATGCAGACGGATTGGACGATCGCCCGCATCGCGGAAGAGGTCGGCTTTCGGCAGGCGCCTTATTTCAGCACCTGCTTTTCGCGGCTAGAGGGCATAACGCCCCGCGAATACCGGCAGTTATTTCATTGATTTCGGATGCGCAGCAGCTTGGCTTCCGCCGGCTCGAGCTCGACAAGGCAACGAGCGTCCGCTCCGATGGACTGCTCCGCGCCCGACCATACGTCGACGATTGATAAAGCACCGGTTTGGGAGATCCCGAGCTCCTCGAACGAAAACTCCTTGCGGACCCCCGCGTTCGGGTCGTAGTTGAACGCGGCGATCCAATGCTCTTCCCCTGTCCGCAGCGTAAACACGTCCGAAGCTTTGCTTCCGCTCGGACGCCCGGCCGGGCGGAACGTTCGCCCGAGCCGAGCCAGCGCCATGACGGCCGGGTGCGTCATCCATTCGCGCGCCCGTCGGGCGGCCTCTTCCTGTCGGTAGTCGTCGCCGAGCAGCAGCGAGGTGCCCGCGATCACGGAGGCGGTAAGTCGGCTTCTGCCTTCCTGCTCCGTCGTCGCCCGCTGATTCGCGCTCTTGTACAGTACCGTATGATCCGGATCGTTGAAGCGGTACAAGGCGTCGTTGATCCACCAGCCGTGGGATACCGCGTTCAGCATATATTCCGTATCGCCGATCAGGCCGAACGCGTCGCAGGAGACGCGGCGGCTGTGCGCGTAGCCGTGCGGGAAGAGCGGCGCGATGGACAGGTTGATCAGGAAGGGCCTCCCGATTTTCTCCGGCGCCAGCGCGTCGCGGATCGTCCGCATCCCGAGATGATACGCCTGCACGCCGGTCCGAATCTCGGGGTCGTAATGCCGCCCTTCCATGGCGCCGTGCGACAAGAAGTCCGCTTTCGCGTAGTCGAAGCCCCAGTCCACGAAATTCTGCAGCTCCTTGCGGATTCGCTCCAGCGCGATCGGGTGGCTGAGGTCGATCGCATATGCTCCGTCGAGCGTCGGCAGCAGCCGGCCCGCATCGTCCTTCAGCAAAATATCGCGATAGACGTACTGCCCCTCGAAGCCCTCCACCGGCCGTTCGGGATCCTTGCCCCAATACGCGAACGGGGAAAAGTAGATGCCCGGCTTCTGCCCGTTCGCCTTCGCCCGTCGGACCGCCTCCTCCAGCTCCCCGGCCGGCAGATGATTCCAGAAGGCGTCGAAGTTGACGTACACGGCGCCGTCGTCGCCGTGGAAACCGCCGTCCAACAGCTCGTCTCGAAGGAAATCGGAGGTGTGCGCGTAGACGTCCAAGTCGAGCTTCGACATGACGGCCGACCAGCTGTTCCAGCCGAACGGCACGCCGCCGTCCCACGGGAGCGCCGGGACCAGCGCCGCGTTCGCCCGGCCGAACGCCTCCATCCCCGTCCGGTAATCGTCGTACGCCCCGACGAAGATAAGCGGGGAGACGTTGACGAGCCCCTTGGCTGCGCCGTGAGGCAGCGTGTCGCGCGTGTGCAGTCCCGATACGCCGCCGAACACCCGGAGCCGCGTCAGCTCACCGGCGAATGTGCCTTCCGCCCGGATGCCCGTCTTCCAGAAGTCGTGCCGGACGGAGCCGAGGACGATGCCGCGGCGGCTGTTCGCGCCGTAGATCGCCGTCGCTTCATAGCTCTCCACCGATCCGGGAATCGGGTAAGAGCCGTACCGCACCCACTTGTCGTTGTCGTAGGGCACGAACAGGATGCGCAGCTCCTCCCGGTCGTCCGTCTCGGCATCGCCGGGCTTCAAGATCGAGCCGTCGTTCCGAAGCGCGGCGAGGGGCGCCATCTCGCCGGTCTCCCATTCGGTCTCGCAGACGGCTTCGAGCTCGACGAGGCAATACGGCTGTCCGTCGTACAACCGGAATCGCTGCCGGAGCACGGGCGGAGCGACCTCGCCGACGCGCGCCGCCGACGTATGCTCCACCGCCCAAGCGATCCCTCGGCCGAAGACGTCATCGATGTCCTCGATCGAAGCTTCGTCGACGCGGTGCGAGCCGTAGTGCGTCGTCCGCGCGACGCCCGATCGATACGCGGTTTCGCTGAACAGCCCTTCCAGGGCGGCGCCGCCCTGCCAACGGATCGTCAGCGCCCCGTGCGCCAAATCGGATACGACGGCGATCAGCCCGTTATCGACCGTAAAAAAATCGGCCTCCCGTATGACTTGAATGCTCCCTGCTTTAGCTTGAACCATGGCCGCACCTCTCCCCTTTACTTCGCTTCGATGACGAGCAGCTTCGATTGCCCGCCCTTCAAGTCGATCGCGAGCTTCCCGTCCGCGACAGGATGCTTCTCCTGCGTCCACAGATCGACCGCGACCGTCGCGCCGGCGGGAATGCCGGCCCGCGCCAGTTCGATCGTCTTCGTCGCGGGATCGTTCGAATAATTGAATAAGGCGATCGTATGCCGCTTCTTCTTCGACAGCGCGAACGCGTCGGCGGCCCCCGTCCCGGTGTCGCCATCGATCGGACGGAACGCTTCGCCTTGGAGCGCCACCTCGTTCACGCGCTCGTTCGTCAGCAGCTCTCTCATGTACTGCTGGGCGACGGGGTCGGCCACGTCGTCGGAGCCGAGGAACACCGTGCCCGAGATCGCCGCCGCGTTCACTCGCGACTGCGCGGCTTCGAAGGAGCCCCCTCGGGCGAGCGTCATGTAGTCGGGATCCGTGTACGTGTAGATCGTGCCGTTCTGCCACCAGCCGTACGTCAGATTGTTCAGCTGGTACTCCGTCTTGGCGAGCGTCCCGTCGACGTCGCAGGAGATGCGTCTCGCATGCGCGTATTGGCTCGGGAACAACGGCGCGATCGACGCGCTGATGAACATGCGTCCGTCGAGCGCCTCGTTGATGTACGCCATTCCTTGATTGTACGCTTCGATGCCCGTCTCCACGCTCGGGTCGTAATGCGCCCCTTCGAAGGAGCCGTGGCTGAGGAAGTCGATCTTGATATACTCGAAGCCATAGTCGAGGAACCGCTTGAAGTAATAGTCGATCCGCTGCTTCGCGCCCGGATGCGTCGGATCGACGGCGTAGGCGCCGTCCACCTTGGGCAGCGGGTTGCCGTCCGGATCGCGCAAAATAATATCCCCGTACGTATACTTCCCGTCCGCCCCTTCGACCGGCTGCTCCATATTGTCGCCCCAATAGACGAACGGGCCGTAATAGATGCCCGCCTTCTGGCCGTTGCTCCGAATGACGGAGACGACGTCCTTCAGCTGCCGCTCCGTCAGGTTGTCCCAATACGAATCCAGGTTAATGTAGACGTTGCCCTTGTTGGAGAAGCCTTCGTTCTGGAGATGGTTTTGGAAAAAGTCCGACACGGCGACCACCTTGTCGTAGCTGAGCTTGCTGTCGTACGCTCCCCAGCTGTTCCAGCCGACCGGCACGCCCTTCGGCACGCCGCGCTCGAACTTCAGCGGCGCGGCCACCGCCGCGTTCGCCCGCCCGTACGACTCGAGTCCGTCCCGATAGTCGCCGTAGAAGCCGACGAACACCTGCGGCGACGTCACCGTCGCGCCCGACACTTCGCCGTGCGGCAGCGAATCGTGCGTCGACGCCTGCGACGCGAAGCCGCCGTACACCTTCAGCTTGTCGAGGCGGTCGTTCGAGCCGCTCCATGCGATGCCGGTTTTCCAGAGATCGTGCGTAACCGACCCGACGATAAGACCGTCGCGGCTCTCGTTGTCGTAGACGGCCGTCACTTCCGAGCTGATATAGTTGTTCGTATTCAGGCTCGTATTGATCGTACGCGCTTGGTACCGGGACCACATGTCGTTATCGAACGGGGTCACCAGCACCCGGTTGTCGCCGTACGCCCCGATGTCGACTCCGGCCTTGGCGTTCAATACGATCGGCGCCATCTCGTTCGTGCGAAGCTCGGCCGCGCCGGCCGACTCGATCGATTGACTCGCGAGGAAGTACGGCAGGTCTTCGTAAATTTGGTACATTTGCTTCATGACGGGGAGGCCCTCTTCCCGGTTCTCGATCGCGAATCGAATGCCTTTGCCGTGCCCGTCCTTGATCCGCTCCACGTCGCGCATCGAGAACGAGTGCTCTCCGTACTCGCGGCTCTCCAGCAGCCTTTCCAGGCGAACGGTACTGAACACGCCTTTCGCGACCGTCCGTCCGTTCCATGCGTACGCCGCCAATCCGGATTCCGTATTATATAGGATCCTGTAAACCCCGTTCGTCGCTTGCACGCCCCGTTCGTAGGTTTCTACCAGAATAGACCCGAACGTCGCCGATTCCAGCTTCGCCCCCATATCGCCGATCCCGTCGGCGGCTCCCGGATCTTCGCCCGGCGCTTCGACGGCGACGACCTCCAGCTTGTCGATGTCGGGCGACCATCCCCCGTTGTCGTCCAACGTCACGACGTTCGCTCCCGCCCGCAGCTCCGCCTCGATCGAGAACGTTCCCACCGTATCCCAATCCGCCGTCGCCGGCGGCGTATACGTCTCTTCCGCGCCGTCGTTCACCGCGATCGCGATCGGACGCGGATCAGCAGAAATGTACGACAGCTTCAGGAGATAGACGCCGTCCTTCGGCGCGTCGACCGCATGGAAGCGCAAGGAAGAGCCGCCCCACAAATCTCCGACCTTGCCGCCGCCAGAGCAGCCGCTCGACGCTTTGCACGTGCGGACGCCGGCATTGCCGGTCAACGTATTCGCGGGATCTTCCGCTTCGTAGACGTCGCCGGACGGCTCGCCCGGCGGCTCCTCGCCGGGCTCCGAGCCCGAATCCCGGCTCCATGCCAGATCGATTCGATCGATGTCCGGCGCATAGCCTCCTTCATCGTCGAACAGAATGCTGTTCGCGCCCTGCGCCAGCTCGATCTCGAGCTCGTACGTGCCGAGCGCGCTCCAACTGCCCGTAGACGGCAGATCGAACCGATCGCCCGGCGCGCCGTTCGTACCGATCGCGACCGACCGCGGGTCGCCCGAGATATAATGCAGCGTCATCGTGTAGACGCCCGCTTCCGGTACGACGATCTCTTGGAAGCGCAGGGTGGAGCCGCCCCATAAATTGCCGACGATTCGGCCTCCGGAGCATCCCGCGGACGGATCGCAATCGTTGACGGTCGCCTTGCCGGTCAACGCGTTCGCCTCCGCTTCCGCCTCGAACATAAGCGAGACCGACTCGTCCTCCGCGACGGCGGTCGTCGCTCGCGCCGTCAGCTGCAGCATGAGGGCCGCGGCGAGCAGCCCGAGCAGCCACCTTTTCCCAAACAATGCTCTTATCATCGTCTCCTCCTTATTCGGATGAATGGGCAGTGCGCCTGCCCCCTTCCAGTGTATAAGCCGGAGGGAACTCCCTTCTATCCAAGAAAGTTACGATTCGTACCCCAAAGCTTCGGACTTTCGGCGGAAAACGAAGAAAGCCCGCGCCATCCCGGCACGGGCCTTCCACTCGAAATGAATCAATATATCGTCCGACCGTGCGCGTCCGGAATCCCCGACTTCCTGTAGAAGTACGTGTTGATCTGATCCCGCCATTCCTTGGCGTGCTCGGCCTGGTGAACGAACCGCTCGCGCGCCTCCCGGAACGTCGCTTCCGGGACGGCGCCTTGCAGCGAATCCCACCGCGCGAGCAGCTCGGCGGCGCGGTCCGCCCCTTCGAAATGCGAATCGTAAATATGCTGAATGACCGACTTGCCCGACGCAAGCAGATGCGTATACGGTACATGGTGGAAAAATAAGAGCAGCTCGTCGGGACACGCCGACAACGATTCGTACCGATCGGATCGCGGCGAATGATACTGGCTCGTATACCCCGTGCCCGAAGCGACCGTGCGATCCACGCCGATCCCCTGACGATCCGCGAAATGATACGTTCCCCACTTCGCGTATTCGTACCCGTCCACGTTCGGACCGTAATGATGGTTCGGATTGACCATCCATCCGACGCCGAGCGGCGCCGTATAGGATTCGTAGATGTCCCAGGACTGGAGCAGCATGTCCGAGACGACCCGTATGACCTGCGGATCGCCGCCGAACGTCATGCGGATCCATTCGCGCGCGATGTCGTCCGCCGCGGCGCGGGGATCCCAGGCCAGTCTGCCGAAGCCGTAGAAGTTCGCTTGCGCCAGCGGATGCCCGGTCCAATTCGGGTCGTCCCCGATATTGGACACCGCGGCCAGCCCGCCGATCAAGCGGTCGAACAGCGCTCCGCTCGCCGCCTCGCTCGCGAGGGAGCCCTCGCCCCGAGCGTACGTGTCGAAGTCGAGCGCTTCCTTCCATTGCGGGACGAGGTAACACAAATGGCGCTGCTGTCCGGTATACTCCTGCGTAATTTGCAGCTCCATCAGCTGGTTCGTGTTCGTCATGCCGCCGAGGAGCGGCGATACCGGCTCGCGGACTTGGAAATCCATCGGCCCGTTCTTGATCTGCAGCGCGACGTTGTCCCGGAACCGACCGTCCAACGGCTTGAAGTGATCGTAGGCGGCGCGGGCCCGGTCCGTCTTTCGGTCGCGCCAATCCTGCAGGCAGTTATAGACGAAGCAGCGCCAGACGACGATCCCGCCATGAGGGGCGAGCGCGTCGGCCAGCATGTTCGCTCCGTCCGCATGATTCCTGCCGTAGGTGAACGGTCCAGGACGGAACTCCGAATCCGCCTTGACCACGAAGCCGCCGAAATCCGGAACGTACCGGTAGATCGTCTCGGCTCGCTCCGCCCACCACTCCGCGACCTCCGGATCGAGCGGATCCGCGGTCGCAAGGCCCCCGAGCTCGATGGGCGCGGCATAGTTGACGCTCAGGAACAGGCGGACGCCGTACGCGCGGAAGACGTCCGCGACGCGCGCCACGTCCGGAAGGAGGTCTTCCGCGATCAATCGCGTCTCCGCGGCGTGGACGTTGACGTTATTGATCGAGACGGCGTTGAGACCCACGGACGCGAGCAGCCGCGCATAATCCCGGATGCGGGACAAGTGTTCGACGAACCGGCCGTCCCGGAAGAAGATCGAGCGGCCCGCGTAGCCGCGCTCGATGCTTCCGTCCATATTGTCCCAATGGTTGATCATCCGGAGCCGGTTCGCGGGGCTGTCGGTCACATCCAAGCGCTCGATCGACGCTCCGGTCTGGAGCAGCTTCAGGAAGCGGAACGCCGCGTATAACACGCCTCTTTCCGTGTTCGCGGCCAGCACGATCGGACCGTCGATCGAACGCCGGATGACGAAGCCGTCTTCGTCGAGCCGGACGCCCTCCGCCCCCGTCAGGCTCTTTGCACCGAGCCGCGGATCGCTTCCAAACACCCCCGCCACGATCGAAGCGTCTTCGGCGGATGCCGGCGCCGGCGCCGTCCCGAGCATCGCGCGCAGCCCGTCGCTCAATTCTCGCCGCGCGGCGTCCAAGACCGTCGAAGCGCCCGGCATCGCGATGGAGGCGCAAGCGCGCAAATACGACTGCCGGAGCGGTTCGTCTTCGACCGCATGATACCGGAGCCAGCAAGCATAACCTTCCTCATACGTTAGGTCTTGCATTCAGATCGTCCTCCCAGGAACCTAAGTTTTACAACAGTTGTAACGTCTGCGGTCCGGAGACGAAGCGAACCGGCACGTCGGGACAATCCGCTTGCAGCCGCGCCGTCAGCCGCCGCATGCCCGGCTCTTCGCTCGCCGCGTGGCCGATCAGGAGGAACGCCTTCTTCCTGCCTCGGTGCATCGCGTCTCTTACGTACTCCGGCGTCTCCCATTCGGGCCCTTCGCCGGCGATGACGACGTCGACCTCGCGAAGCAGGGGGATCGCTACCGCGCCGCCCCCCCGATATCCGACCGTAACGCCGATCCGCTCGCAAGAGGCTGCCAGGTCGCCCGCGACGCGTACGTAGGGAAGTCCGAGCTTTTCCTTTAGAATCCCCGCAAGCGTCCGAAGCTTGATGGGCGGGAGCCGAACGATGCTGGCTTCCGGTCGGATGTCTTCGACGGAGGATTCCCATCCGAGCGCCTCGACGAGACCCGCCGTGATCTCGTCCGGCCGACGACGATGGATGCCGTCATGGTACCGGTACACGACGATCCCCGCATCGGCGATGAAGGCCTGCTTCGCCGACCATACGGGATCCTCGTCGCGTAACCAAGACGCGTTGGAATGATGGCTGTAATCGATCCCTTCGTGCGTAATGACCAGATTGGAGCCGAGGACGGCTGCTCGTTCCAGCACGGCTTGAGAAGCCAGGAACGTAATGACGACCCCCGTTACGATCGTATCCGGCGCCCCCGCGACGAAGCCGTCGACCGTCGCTCCGGAAGGCGTCCCCATCGGCGGCTGCGTCTCCGGCTGCAAATACTGCTCGATGAACTGCCTTGCCGTTACGGTTCGGGTTATAGCAGCCGCCTCCCTACACGCCGGAATAGGCCATAAAGCCGCCGTCGATCGGGATCGTCACGCCGGTCACGAAGCCCGACTGTTCCGGATCGATCAGCCAGAGGAGGACGCCGAGCAAATCTTCCGGCTTGCCGAAGCGCTTCATCGGCGTATGCGCAATGATCTTATGCGCCCGCTCGGTCAAGCCGCCGTCGGGCTCGGTGAGCAGATTCCGGTTTTGCTCCGTCAAGAAAAAACCGGGCGCGATCGCGTTCACCCGTATGCCGACGTCCGCCATATGAACGGCCAGCCACTGGGTGAAGTTGTCGATTCCCGCTTTCGCCGCGCTGTAGGCGGGCACCTTGGTCATCGGACTCGGGGCGCTCATGGAAGACATATTGATCACTGTACAGCCTTCGCGTCCGAGCATCCGTCTCGCGAACGTCTGCGTAGCGATCAGAGTGCCGAGGATATTTAAGTTGAACACGAAGCTGAATCCCTCCGGACTCAGATCGAAAAAGCTGCGCACCCCCGCCCGGCCCAAATCCTCGAGCTTCAGCGTCTCCTTCGTCGTCGTTCCGTCCGGATGGTTGCCGCCGGCCCCGTTAATCAAAATATCGCACGGCCCGAGCGTCCGAAACACTTCTTCCTCCGCCGCGGCTACGCTGGACGCATCCAACACGTCGCAGGCGATCGACGACGCCTCCCCGCCCGCGGCTCGGATGCGCTCCGCGACGGCGGCGCCGTTCTCCGCCTTGCGGTTCAGAATGGCCACCTTCGCGCCTTGCCGGCCCAGTTCGACGGCCATTGCGCCGCATAATACGCCGCTGCCTCCGGTAACGACCGCGACCTTGCCCTTCAAGCGTTCATTGATTTGCAGCATTGCGGTGCAGCCTCCCTCTCTTCCGGCGTTCCAGAGCGTCCCATAGACCCCAGAGATACATAATGCCCATGGCGCGGTCGTACAGCCCGTATCCCGGGCGGCATTCCTCGCCCCATAGATGCCTGCCGTGATCCGGTCTCGCATACCCCGCGAAGCCGACATCATGGTACGCCTGCACGATGCCGGCGATATCGACCGTCCCGTCGGCCGTCCGATGCGACGTCTCGATGAAATCGCCGTTCTCGTAGACGCGCACGTTCCGAATATGGGCGAACGGAATGCGATCCGCGAACTCGCGAATCATCGCCGGGATGTCGTTCGCCGGATTGGCGCCGAGCGACCCGCTGCATAGGGTGACCCCGTTCGCCGGACGGTCCACCAGCTTCAGAAGTCTCCGTATATTGTCCCGGCCGGTCACGATGCGGGGCAGTCCGAAGACGGACCAAGGCGGGTCGTCCGGATGAATCGCCATGCGAATCCCGCTCCCCTCGGCGACCGGAACGATCTCCTCCAAGAAATACTGCAAGTTGCTCCACAGCTGCTCTTCGGTGACGTCCCGATACGCGTGGAACAGCTCCGACAGCGCTTCCAACCGCTGCGGCTCCCAGCCGGGAATCGTGAATTTCGGATTGTCCGCGATTTTCCGCACCAACTCCAGCGGATCCATGTTTTGAAGCAAACTCTTCTCGTAGAACAGCGCCGTGGAGCCGTCCTCCAGCTCCCGGTACAACTCGGTCCGGATCCAGTCGAAGACGGGCATGAAGTTGTAGCAAATCACCTTGACGCCGACGCGGCCCAGCTTCTCGATCGTCCGCTTATAGTTTTCTATGTACCGATCCCGCGACGGCAGACCGAGCTTAATCGACTCATGGACGTTGACGCTCTCCACGACGTCGATATGGAAGCCATGCGCATCCGCTTGACGGCGAACCGCTTCGATCTTCTCCATCGGCCATTCCTCCCCGGCCGGCACCTCGTGCAGCGCCCAGACGATCCCTTCCACGCCGGGAATTTGCCGAATAAACGCCAACGGCACTTGGTCGTTGCCTTCGCCGAACCAACGAAACACCATTTTCATACCGTCATCCCGCCTTGTCCCCGAGGCTTGAAGAAGCCCTCGAATTTGCGTACCAACGCCTCTTGGTCCTGAACGATCAACGTGACATGATCCCTCATGACGCGCTCCGCCCTGTCGGGATCTTTGGCGGAGATGGCCTCGACGATCGCTCGATGCTGCGCGACGATCGTCGTCCAGTTAAATTCGGAGGCGAGACTCAACATGCGAATCCGGCTCAGATGGGCGTTCATCGCGTTCACGATTTTCCACGTCCGCTCCTTGCCGCCGCCTGCGAATAACGACTCGTGGAACTGGATATCCAGCCCGAACAGCTTGGCGAAATTTTTCTCTTCTACGTATTTCTCGAAGAGGATGACGTTCATTTCCAGCTGTACGAGATGATCGGGCGCGAACCGTTCGCAGGCCGCTCTCGCGACGGCGGGCTCGAGCTGCTCCCGTACGAAGCGAGCCTCCTCCACCTGGTCCAAGTCGATCAGGGAAACGTAAGTGCCGCGCTGCGGAAGCACCTCGAGCAGCTGCTCCTGGGAAAGCCGCGCAAGCGCTTCTCGAATCGGGGTACGGCTGATTTGCAGCTTGGCCGCGAGCTCGTTTTCCGAGAGGGGCTGTCCCGGCTTCAGCTTCAGGCGGATGATGTTGTCTCGCAGCATGTCGTACACATAGTCGCGGGCCGACTGCCGCGGGTCCGGCTTGCTCAGCTCGAGGTCGAGCATGCATACACCTCCGTTTTTCGGATCTGAGCACAGTATATCATCGGCATTGTGCACTTGTATACAAGTAATACAAACAAAACCTGCGCCCGGCCAAAAGCCGAATGCAGGTTCGCGATAGCCTAAGGAGATAAACGAATCAGTACCCCACCTCGACGGATGCGATGACCGCGTAGAGGAGGTCGTTTTTATCGTCTTTGTCGGGCAGCACGATGCCGCTCGTCGTCAACATACCTCCGTCCAGCAGCTCGATCGTCACCTCTCCGTAGGGAAGTTCGTCTCGGACCGCCTGAAGATCCAGCTTCTCTTTATCCGCGGGCACCGCCAGCTTGACGTGTACCTTCATCTTCCCGAGCTCCCCGCCGGGCAAGACGCTTACGATGCCGGGCATCGAATTGTGGTGGATCGCGTTATGTACGGCGCGGACGGCCGCTTTGGTGACGTCCTGTCCGTGAAGATCGATGCCCATGCCGACTTGAATAAACATCACTTGTTCCATATTTTTCTTCGCTCCCGTTCGCCAAGGTATGAACCGATCGATCCTATTATAACAAGCTTGATGCGAAGCACCTAGGCAAGGAAAAAGAGGCGAGGGCCGCCCTGCGCCCTCGACTCCAGGAATTCTTATTTGAAATATCTCGCGTTCGCGACCGACGGATCCTGCCCCTCGTCACGTAACGGACGTAATGCTGATAGTGGGCCTTATACAATCGGCCGTTCTTCGACGGCGAATACGTAAGGAACAGCTGCCTTCTGCTGGATTGGGTCGTATTCGTTCCGCTCTGATGCGGCGTCAACGACGAGAACAGAATCATATCGCCGGGGTTCGTATCGTAGATGACTCCTTTCGATGCGTCGATTTGCGCGATCTCCTCCTCATCGAAATTCCGCAGCGTCTCCTTCTGACGGAACTTATCGTGATAGCCGGGAAACAGCTCCAGCGCTCCGTTCTCCTTCGTCGCCCCGTCGATCGCCACCATAACGGAGATGAGACCCTCGTAAGGAAAACCATGCCAGAAAGCCGCGTCTTGGTGCATTGTGTACCCGGTATTGCCAGGCAGCTTAAAGATGAGTTTATCCTTGAACAGAAGCGGCTCGTCGAGATAGATGTCGCGAAGCGGCGTTAAAATTCGTTCGTCCTGAAACAAGTGGCCGAACACCGGAGATACGTCGAGCAGCGGGTCGAATTTCTCGATCATTCGCTCCCCGTTCTGCGCCTTGCGGTACGCCACCCGCAGATTGAGCGGATCCACGTACTCCTTCAAGCTCAACAGACGATCGCATTCCGCGCGCCATAAGCGAACCTCTTCCTCCGTAAACACATTGCGCAGCACCAAATACCCCGTATCGTTGTAGGATTGCAGCTGTTCATAAGTAAGATTTCGGACCATGCCCGTACCTCCCATGGAAATCGAATATAATCTTCTATTGATACAGACTTTCCCTTCCATCCCGTTCGTACGGGGCTTTCGGAAGACGGATGCGAATGACCGTGCCTGCGGCCGGTTTGCTGTGGCATTCCAGACCGTAGCTTTCGCCGTAATACAAGCGGATTCGTTGGTTCACGTTCCTTAACCCGTAGCCTCGGCCGCGGTCGTCCTGCAGCAGACGGTCCGCCTGCGCGCGGGAGATGCCCACGCCGTCGTCGATCACATCGAACACGAGGTGATCCCGATCGGGGAAGATCCGAATGCGAATCGTTCCGGAGGCATCCTCTTTCTGTTGGATGCCGTGCAGCACCGCATTTTCCACAATGGGCTGCAGGATCAACTTCGTCATGCGGCAGCTCAGCAGCCCGCTGTCGACCTCGAAGTAACATCGCAGCTTCCCCGCATACCGAATGTCCTGAATGTTCATGAACGCCTGCACGTGTTGGAGCTCCTTGGCGACCGACGTCAGCTCTTGCCCTCGATTCAGGCCCAATCGGAAAAACTTGGATAACGAATCTACGAGCGTCACGATCGGTTCGGCTTTGATTTTCACCGCCATCCACTTCATCGTATCCAGCGTGTTGTACAGAAAATGGGGTTTGATTTGCGATTCGAGCGCCGCGAGCTCGGCGGCCTGTTTCCGGAGGCCCATCTCGTAGACGGTATCCACCAGCTCGCTGATACGCAATATCATGCTGTTGTATTGCGCTTGCAGCCCGGAGATCTCGTCGTTCCCGGTAACTCGAATCGGACCGCCGTAATTCCCCTTTTTAAACTCCTGCATGTGATGAACGAGCGTCCGGAGCCCTTGCGTCAACCGATTCGATAAGAGGACGGCCGGCACCGTCGCGAGCAGCACGACCAAGATTCCGACGTACCCCGTATATTCGCCGATAACATAGCTTTTCGCCCGAATCTCATGCACGGGAACCAAGGCCGCGATTTCCCAGCCGGCATATTCCACCTGTTGAAAGATCGTGAAGTAATCCGTGCCCTTGTACCGAACGATCGGCATATCCGCCGACCGTTCGGCTTGTCGGATTTCCCTCATGACATCGCTTTCATCGAAAACTGCACCGGCGGAGGACGTGACGGACGTAATTCTCTTGTCGTCGTTATAGACGAACAAGGCGCCGTTTTCAGAGAAATTGACCTGCTCGAATACGTCGTTGAACACCTCTTCCTTCATATCGATGGCGACGACGGCCAGCGCCGAATTGAGATCGCTCCAATCGATGACATTGCGGTACAGCGATACGACCTTGTACCGGTTCCACGGCAAATATTCCTGCTCGTACGTGCTTCTCCACAGCAGCCTGCCGCCGCTCTCCGATACTTGCCGCTTCCACTCGGGGTCCAGATCCTCCATGCGGAAGATGTTATTCTGCTCGTTGGAATATAGGGAGTCGCCGGAGACGTATAAGCGGATACGAAAGAGATTCCGGTTGTTCTCCAAGTTCCGGATGATGTCCATCAGAACCCGGAAGTCGGCAAGCATCTCGACCGTCGGCGTATCCCCGTACCCGGATCGCTCCCGCTTCAGAATGGCCTGGAGCTGCGGATTCATCAAAATCTGCTCCGACACGTTCTCGATTTCTTCCAATCGGTACGTAATATTGATAGCCGCCTGCCGCAACGCTTGCTTATACGTCTCGCCGATCTGTTCCTCGACGATTCTAGTGGCGTTCAAATAAGAGAAGTAGCCGATAAGAGCCGTTGCCAGAACGATCAGCGCCAAATAAGAGCACATTAACTTCGTACGCAGCCCGATGCGGCCTTTGTTCATACCCATCGGTCCCGGTATTCCTTCGGGCTAAGCCCCGTGTATTTCTTAAACACTTTCGCGAAATAATTGGCGTCCGCGTAGCCTGTGCCGTCCGCGATCTCGTAAATTTTGACGGAAGGATCCCGGAGCATTCGCTTCGCATGTTTCATCCGCACCTTCGTCAAATAATCGACGACCGTCTCTCCGGTTTCCTTCTTAAAGACGCTTGTCATATGGTTGATCGAAAGGCAGATCTCGTTCGCGATATCTTGGATCGACAGCTTCTCCGCGTAACGCCGTTCGATCAGCTTGACGATCGTCTGCGAGATGCGGCGATCGCGGCTTCCCCCGTCCGCGGCGAAGCTCCGATCCGGCACGTATTCCGCGATCATCCGGTCCCGTTCGATTTGAGCGGCGACCTTATCCATCACTTGCGTAAGCTCCGTCTGATTGAACGGCTTCACGAGGTAATCGACCGCATCGAATTTCAAGGCGGATTTAATGAATTGGAAGTTTTCGAACGCGCTGAGAACTACGATTTGTACCTGAAGCGACTGTTCCCGGACGAGCCGGATGAGCTCCAGACCGTCCATCCCCGGCATCACGACGTCGGTCAGCAGAATTTCCGGTTTGAGCTCTTGGACCTTCCGAAGCGCCGTCCGGCCGTTATTCGCTTCCCCGACGATCCGAATTCCCATCCCCGCCCAGTCGATATACGTCCTCAGTCCCTCGCGAATAATATCCTCATCGTCTACGATAATCATGGATAACATGACTCGTTCCTCCTAACATGCTCCGAAGAAGGGTGCATCCGGCGTTTACGAGTCTAATTATACCATTGCCGCTAGCGTCCACTATCGAAACGAGGCGTACCAATCGTTGATCGCCTGAAGCGACGTCTCCCCGCCCGTGCCGTTCCACTTGTCGACATACTCGTCGAAGGCTTCCATCGGAAGCGCTCCCGAAATGATTTTAATATAATATTCGTTCGTCAAATCGGTGAGGCTTTGCGAATGTTCGACGACCTCGGGGATCGGCGGAGCGAAATTCGTAATTTCCGTATAGGTCGTGTACTCCGTTAGCGGATTGTAGTACGGGCCGAAGCCCTTCAACTCTACGCGGTTCAAGAAGTTTTTCTCCGTATCCCAGAGCTGATAGTAGATCCGATAGCGTATCTTCTCGGCCTCTTCCGTAGCGACCACGATATCGCCGTCCAAGTTGTAGTGGGTGCCTTCCCAACCGTACGAAACCACATCCATCACGTCGTCAGCCATATAATTGTTAATGAATTGAACGACCTCGTTCACCTTTTGGCTTGCGCGCGGGACGAGCATATACACCCGAACCGGGGTGTTCTTTTGATATCCGAATTGCCCGTTCGGTCCTACCGGCGGATGGATCCATTCCAATTTGGAGCCTGGATTTTTTTCAAGATAAGCCTCCACTACGCCCTTGGCGTCGGCCCAACCGATCGTCGTCATGACCGCTTGCCCGCTTACCATCTTTTCTTGAATATTCGTGTTCTTATTTACCGGGTATTCGCGATCCAGAATGCCTTCCGCATACAGCTCGCGCATATAGGCCAAGAAATCTCTGGCATAGGGCTGCGTATACGTATGAACGACTCGATCGCCTTCCACGACGTATTTCGCTCCCAAACCGAAGGCTCCCGCGAAGCTTTGAATGTAACCGAAGGCGTTGCCGTTCCCTTCCGCCGCTCCCCCCAGCAACGGGATCATCTCCGGTTTCTTTTCCTTAATGGTTCGAAGCGCGGCGCCGTACTCGTCCAACGTCTTCGGGATCGCGATGCCGAGCTCCTCCAAAATATCCGTTCTTACGAGCATGCCGTTCGTGGCCGCCTGATTTTGAGGGACCGCGATCGCGTAGATGCCGTCGTTATACATCACAGCCTTCCACGTCTCCTCGGGTACGGTGTCGAGGATTCTAGGTCCGTGTTCCTTCAAAGCGTCGTCCAACGGGGCCAACAGACCTTGCTGCGCCAAATTGGAGTAAATATCCTTGCTTCCCGTGATAATCAAATCCGGAGTTTCGCCGGACGCCATCATAATGTTGATCTTCTGGTCCACGCCCTCCTTCGGCTGCATCTCCCATTCGATATCGAACCCGGTCTGTCGCTCGATATAATCTACGATTTCGTTGGCGTTCAAATCCGTTCCCGCCGGGAACTCCTCGACGTTGGACGGCACATATACCTTCAACGTCTTCGCGCTCGCGTCGCCGGAAGAACTCGCCCCTTCGTCCGATGCGCCGCCTCCGCCGCCGCACCCGGCAACGACAACCAATCCCAGCGCAGCGATCCAAACCGTCTTCCGCCTCATCGCCCTTGTCCGATTCATTACTCTTACCTCCCTTTTTTTATCGAAAAGCGAATCTATGAAATCAGAATATCTTCGGCTCCCGCCGCGACATTCGTCATCCCGCCATGGCATCGTCTACTGCTTCACGGCGCCGAGCATAACGCCCTTAACGAAATGCTTCTGAAGGAAAGGGTACACCAGTAAAATCGGCAGCGTTACGGCTACGACCGTGGCGCCTCGAACCGATTCCTGCGCGGTATTCATCATGAGCTCCATATTATTGATGTCGACGCTCGACGCGTTAATAATGATTTCGCGCAAGTAGATCTGAAGCGTGAACAACTCGTGATTCGTCAAGTAGATCAACGCATCGAAGTAGCTGTTCCAATATTCCACGGCATAAAACAAGGAGATCGTGGCGATCGACGGCATCGAGAGCGGGATCATGATCCGAAACAAAATCCGGAAATTCGACGCGCCGTCGATCTTGGCCGACTCTTCCATGCTGTCCGGAATGTTGTAGAAATATAGTCTCATGATGATCATTTGGAACGGGGCGACCAGACCGGGAATCACGAGCGCCCATAGCGTATTCAGAAGCCCTATTCCCTTCACGACGAGATAGGTCGGAATAATGCCGCCGTTGAACAACATCGCGAAGATGAAAAGAAACATAAACAACTGCTGACCTCTTAATCGCTTCCGAGACAATGCGTACCCGGCGAAGATGGTCAGCATCGTGTTGATCAGCGTACCGAAGATCGTAATAAACAGCGTATTGCCGAAGGAATCCCAGAATCTCCTGCTCCCCAGCACGATATCGTAGGCGTTCAGACTAAACCCCTTCGGCCACAGAAAAATTTCCCCCGCCAGCACGTAAGACTCGCTGCTGAGCGACTTCGCCGCGATATTGATCAACGGCAGCAAGCAGATGACGATGACCCCGCAAAGAAGAATGGAGTTGATCCCCTCGAACACGGTTTCGCCCCTAGATTTTAAGTGCATTCGCGCAACCGCTCCTTTATGAAACTGTTCACGACGTACGATCGCGTTACCACAGGCCGCGTTCCCCGAACTTCTTGCTGACCGCGTTCGCGATCACGACCAAGATCAGACCGATGACCGACTGGAACAAATTCACCGCCGTACTGAAGCTGTATTTCATCTGCCCGAGCCCGATTCGATAAACATAGGTTCCTAACACATCCCCCACGCTGTAAACCATCGGACTGTAAAACATAAGCACCTGTTCGAGATCGTTGGCTAATGCCGCTCCAAGCCGCAGCATGATCACGAACACGATGACGCTGCGGATTCCGGGCAGCGTAATATGCCAAATTTGTCTGAACTTGCTCGCCCCGTCCATCCTGGCCGCTTCGTAGAGCTGCGGATCGACGGCCATAATCGCAGCCAAGTAGATGATCGAACTCCAGCCGCTCTCCCGGAACGCGGAGGACATGACGAGGACCGATCGGAAGAAGCGTTCGTCGCTCATAAACATGATCGGATCGATTCCGAAAAATCCCAGCACCGTATTGACGATTCCGTCCGTCGGCGACAACAGATTCGCGAAGATAGCGCTTACAACAACCCAAGAAAGAAAATGAGGCAAATACGTTACGCTCTGGCTGAATCGCTTAAACATGACGTTCCTGACTTCGTTGATCATTAACGCCAAAATAATCGGAATCGGAAATTGAAACACGAGTTTATACAAATTGATAAGCAGCGTATTGATAAACACGCTGTAAAACTTTTCGGACTGGAATAAATCTTGGAAATGCTTGAGTCCCACCCACTTGCTTCCCATGACGCCGTCGAGCAGGTTATAGTCCTTAAAGGCAATCAACGCTCCATAAATCGGTACATACTTAAAGATAATCAATACCGCCAACGCAGGGAGAAGCATGATATACAGCTGATAATCCGCCCACATTTCTTTCCCTGCTTTCCTCCACCCGCTCGCCGTCCCCTTCCCGGGTCCCATGGAAGCGTCTTTATGGTTCAACCCGAAACCTCCCGTCTCCTGTATCGCTCCGTCTCTCACCCCCATTATAAAAGCGCGCGGACAGTAAAAAACAGACGATAATCTCATGATTTAGGGTAATATTCCCCGGAGTTTAAGAGCAGGCGGACGGAGAAAAAGGCACTGCCACGAGTCGTGACAGTGCCTTAACATGATGACGCTATGAAATTAATACGCCGTCCAACCCGCGTCGGCCGTCACCGTCGTTCCGTTGACGAAGCTCGACTCGTCCGATGCCAAGAACAATGCCACCTTCGCGATTTCTTCCGGCTCGCCTACGCGCGGGTTGATGCCCATTCCGGCCATCGCTCGTTCCGCCCCGAACGCGTTCGGCGCCATCATCGAGGCGCCGATCCCCGTCTTCACGCCCCCCGGCGCGATCGCGTTGCAGCGAATGCCGAGCGGCGCATATTGGAAACCGACGCTCTTCGTGAAACCGACGACGGCATGCTTCGAAGCGGTGTACGCGGCGCCCGCGCGCGATCCGAACAAGCCGCCCGCGGAGGCGATGTTGACGATGACGCCTTGCTTCTTCGCCGTGAAGATCGACAGCGCCTTCCGCGTCGTCCGCATCGGCCCCGTCGTATTGACCGCGAACACTCTCTCCCATAGATCGTCCGTAAGGTCCCCCGCAGGAACGAAGTTGTCCATAATTCCGGCGTTGTTCACCAATATATCAACCGTTCCGAATGCGCTCGTCGCGGCGTCGAACATGCGCTGCACGTCCTCTTCGACCGCGACGTTCGCCTGAACCGCCAAGGCGCTTCCGCCGCGCGCCTCGATGTCCCGAACGACTTGGCCGGCATTCTCGAGGTTGAGATCCGACACGACGACCTTCGCCCCTTCCGCGGCGAACAGCTCCGCGATCGATTTCCCCATGCCCGACGCGGCTCCCGTAACGACGGCGACTTTCCCGGATAGTCTCATTTCTACGTACCTGCTTTCATGAGAGAATGAACACATGTCGGTTAGCATACATGTGTTAACTCAAGTATAATAAATCACAGGAAAGCGTTACAATCAGTAAAATCGCTTCGAATGTCGACTACCCGACAAAACGCGAGGAACTGTACGTTATCTTGCACAGGAATAGGAAGGATAGGTATGAGCGACTCCGGCTCCAAGCTAGATCCAAGAATCGTCCGCAGCAAAGCGGCCTTACGCGACGCTCTTCTCCATCTCATGTCGCAACGATCGTTCGCCTCCATCTCGATCACCGATATCGTGAAACAAGCGAAGTACAACCGCGGAACGTTCTATGCGAACTATGCCAACAAGGAAGCTCTCCTCGACGACGTCATCTCGGAGTTATTGAAGGATCTCGTTCAAGCGTTCCGAGCGCCGTACGAACATGCGAGCTCCTTTCACATTAGCGAACTGCACGCGAACTCCGTCAAAATTTTCGAGCATGTCCACAAGAACGCGCACCTGTATTCGCTCTTGACCCGAAGCGACGCGCTGCCGGTCCTGCGCGAGAAGATGTTCGCTTCCCTGAAGGACTTGGTCCGTCACGAGTTCGTGCACGAGGATCCCGACATCGATCCGGAGCTGAGCGCCATCTACTCCAATCATGCGCTGATCGGACTTCTCTTCCATTGGATCGAGAGCGGATACGTCCATCCGGCCTCCTATATGCAAGAGCAGCTCATGAAGATCGTGACCCGTCGTCCGACGCGCATTAAGACGGCCCCGAACAGAAACAGGGAAAAGCCCGCTCCGTGACAAACCCGAGCAGGAGGAGACCTAGCGGATTAGCGCGCCTGCATAAGTACAGGTAATGATTCCTCTGCATTGCCCGGTCCGCAAAATACCTGCAAAAATGCAACTATTTTGCGCTTCAAGAAGCCAACGCTCTCCGAATAGGTGTACTTTCGCAGGTATTCGTCATTTCCCATCCCTTTTCCACCCAAATACCTGCAGTTTTGCATCTCGCTAGTACAAACGGCTTGCCCATGCTCGTGTCTCCGGAATCGGGGCCAAGTCCGGCATGACCAATTAGAGCTTTCCGATATAACGAAAAAATGCCCCGCGACCGCAAGGCCGGGAGCATTCTCTAATTAAAACTTAGATGAGAACATTAAGCGCGCTTATCGTTGTTCGAGGAAATATTTTTCGGATCGGACTTGCTGCCGAGACGAATACCGGATTCTTTCTTGGTCCACGAAGGCATGATTACCACAATAAATCCCTCCTTTTTTCCTATTGCTTCCATACTATTCGATCGTCCAACGGCTGTCAATCGAATTTGGCCGTATATTTCGCCACATCCTCTATCGGAGCGGCATATACGTTCATGCTCATCCGGGGATGCTCGATCCGCCCGATCCGCCGGGCGAACTTCGAGTATAGACGGTTATTCCGGGGATGGTCCTCCGCCGCCGCTAACGACAGCCATTCGACGTCCGCATGCCTCTCCTGGATCGTTCGAACTAGCATCCCGAGGCCCTTCAGGAAAAACGAAGTCCCGTGGCGCGAAACCGGGGCCAGACAATATTCGACATAGGCCACCTCGCGATCCTCGTATTCCTGATGAGGAGAGCCTATGGTGTAGCCGGCGAGTCCGGCGATCTCCCCCCGCTCGTCTTCGACGCGAAACAACGCACCGTACGTGAGCACGCGGAGCATCGCGGCGTAGGCGTCCTCCGTCCGAAGCCCGGGGTCCGCCGTCCGCCTCGTCTCCAGAAGGAACGTCATGCACCGGCTGAAATCGGAATCTTCTCGGCAAATATAGCCGCAGAGCTCTTTACTCATGCCGTCCCCCTCCCCGTCGCATCGTAAACCGCGCGAGAGCGGCCGGTTCCGTCTCGAACAGATCGATGCGACCGTACTCCTTCTCGCTCGTCTTGACGAGGCGGCAGCTCTTGCCGAACAGCTTGCGCAGATCGGACCGATCGGCCGGCGACCAGAACCGAATCGTCTCCGTCTCCGGCGCCCATTCGGCCAAGTAGTCGGAGAACGCTTGAAGCAGCCGGTAATACGTCGAAGCGTCGCGGGCTTCCTTCCGCAGTACCAAAGCTTCCGCTTGGCAGATGCGCGCGGCGGACGGCATGCCGTCCCCCTCGTCCGAGAAGGTAAATCCGAGAGCCCCCTTCGCGCGGCCGTCGGCATCGCGAACGAGCAGCGCATCGCCTGCGACGATCGGATTCCCGATAAAGCTGAAGGCGACCGGGAAACCATAAGGCAGCGTCAGCTCGGCATAATGCTCCATTACCAGCAGGAAATATTCGTCCCACCGTTCGTCGTCGTCGCCGCATGTCACGATCTCGATCATTTCATCCGCTCCTTTAACGTTCGTTCCAGCACCTCGCGAATGGACGGATACGCGGCGGTCAGCTCCAGCAGCTGCTCCCGACGCAGCGACAGCAGCACGGTCGGCTTGACCGTTACGATGTCGGCCGTACGCGGGATGTCCTTCAGCAAGGCGATCTCGCCGAAGTAATCTCCGTCCTCCAACACCGCCACGCGAACGCCGGCCTTCTCGACAGAGACGCGGCCGCGCACGATAATGTAAAACTTGTCGCCCGGATCGTTCTCGCGAACGACCGTATGGCCGGCATCGTATTTCTCGGTGACGAACCGGTCGGACATCGAGTCCAGCTGCTCGAACGGGATGCCCCGGAAGAACGGCAGCCTCGACAGCCTCTCCCCCTCGACCTTCGCCTGGAAGCCGTCGCCCGACAATACGAACCCGTGCTGCTTCTCCCACATCTCCGCGTACAGGCCGCCGCGCGCGAGCAGTTCGCGATGGGTTCCGGTCTCGGCGACGGTTCCGTTTCGAAACACGACGATGAGGTCTGCATTCGTCACGGAAGCGAGGCGATGCGTGACCGTTACGATCGTCCGCTCCCCCCGGAAGCTCTCGATCAGCTCGTTGATCTCGGCCTCCGTCGACGGATCCAGCGCCGACGTAATTTCGTCGAGAACGAGCAGACGAGGGGAGCCGATCAACGCGCGGGCGATCGCGATGCGCTGCCGTTGGCCGCCGGAGAAGTTGCCGCCGAAATCCTTCACCAGCGTCGCATACCCCTCGGGCATCCGCTCGATAAGCTCGTGGATGCGAGCGGCTTCGGCCGCGGCGCGCACATCGGACTCGGCGACGCCGGGACGCGATAGACTAATATTTTCATATACCGTGCCGTTAAATAAGAAAGAATCTTGAAAGACGACGCCGGTATGCCGCCGATAGTCGGTTTCGCTCAGCTCCCGCAGATCGATGCCGTCGACTTCGATCGATCCCCGCTTCGGATCGTAGAAGCGAAGGAGCAGCTGCAGCGCCGTGCTCTTCCCGGAGCCGCTCTGCCCGACGAACGCGGTCATGCCGCCGGCCGGGATCGCGAGCGTGACGCCGTCCAGCGCGAGCGCGTGCTCGTCGTAGCCGAAAGCGACGTCGCGAAACCGGAACCCTTCGCGGACCCCTTCGAACGGCTTCGGCTCGCTCGGCCGCGCGAGCGGGGAACGGTACTGCAGCACTTCGGCGATGCGCCGGAAGCTGACGCCGGCCTCGATTAAGCTCGGGATGACTTGCGACAGCGACGAGACGGATTGCCCGGCGCTCAAGAAGATGGTAAAGAACGCGATGAACGAGCCGACCGATAACTGGTCTTGGAAAATGAGGGTCCCGCCGAAGCCGATCATGGCCGCGTTCAGCGCCAAGAAGGCAGACTGCGGAATACGGTCGAGCAAGGCATACACGAACGTAACCCGGATGCCGGCCGTCTGTAAGGATGCCAACCGGCGTTCCACTCTTCCGAGGATATACGCGGCGGCATTCATCCCCTTCACGACGCGCCGGCCTTTCAACACTTCGTCGATGATGCCGATATACGCGTCGTTTTCCTCCCGGTAGCGCTCCGAGCTGCGTTCGGCTTTCCTCTGCAGCACGTAAGGACTCGCGAACAGCAGGACGAAGCCGGCGATCATCGCGAGCGCCAGCTTCCACTCCAGATGGAACAACAAGCTTAGCCCGATCAGCAGCGCCAAGAGCTCTCGGAACGTTCGCGGAAGCACGCCGGATATGGTGCGATCGACGGCCGAGACGTCCGAGGTCAGCCGATTCGTCAGCGAGCCCTGGTCGAACCGTCGATGGAAGTCCTCCGATTGCCCGGCGATGTGCCGGAAGAGCTGCGCGCGCAAATCGTACACGGCTTGTTCGTTCACCTTCGCCAACCGGCGATCGCTGACGATCCCCGCGCCGAGATAGAAGGCGCCGCCGATGACGAGCAGCGTCAAGACCAACGCAAACAGGCCGGCGTCTTTCGCCGGGAAGGCGTCGTCGATTAAATATTGGAAGCTGAGCGGAGAGACGGCGACATAAGCCGTCTCGACGACGATGCAAGCCGCGATGAGCAGCAGCGAGCCCCAGTACGGACGGCAAAGCCGAAGCGCGAAGCGAAACACGAACAAGAGGCTCACATCCTAGTTAATTTTTCATAGTTCTTCCATCTTACCATGGCGATAGGAGTCTGTTAACCTCGGATGCGATCGCCTGCATCGGCGAATACTACGTACGCGCTCCCCGGCGTTTGCATTGCAAGGAAAGAGCGCTTTACAATAACAGCAATAATCCACGGCAGGGAGCGAATGAGCTTGTTGTTGGTCAAGCGCAGCATCTTTACGAAAATCTTGATCAGTTTGCTGGTCGCCACGATCGTCCCGTTCATCTTATCGAACTATATTTCCTATCAGATCACGGGGAAGGCCATCAACGAGCAGCTCGTCGAATTGAACCAAAATTCGATGGCGATTACGGCGGCCGGCCTTCACGAATATTTTCACGATCTATCGTTGCTCGGTCTCGCCTATTACAGCGATCCCGCGCTGAACAGGATCTTGTCTTCCGAAGAGGTGCAGACCCCGGCGGAGTCCGTATATATCACTCAGCAGCTGGAACGCGTCTTCGCTAGATATATGGAGATCGGGTCCGTGTCCTATAAGAGCGCGTTAACGAACAAGCAATTCAATATCGGTACCGACTACAGCTCCCGGGTTCAAATTCCGGACTTCCGCGGCCAGAGATTGTCGCGCCCTCACGACGAACTGAAGCGCGAATTCCAGGTGACGCGCATCAATCAGGAGCGAAGGCTGCGCGTCAATCGATATTTTCTCGACATCACCACGCGCGACACGATCGGACTCACCACTTTCGACGTGCAGGATACGCAAGTTCGCGAGCGGGTAAGCGCGTTGACGACGTCGCAGGCGAGCTCCATCTACGTATTTATCCAAGACGACCTCGAGCTCCTGTACGCTCCGGCGGGTTCGGACGAAGCCGAACTGGACTGGGTCGGCGCGCTGCGGGAGCAGTCCGCAGGACGGGAGGGCGTTACGAAGGGATCTCTCCTCAAACCCGAGGGCACCTATATTTACTACCGAGACGTGTCGTACGATCTGCCCGTCACGCTCGTGAAGTTCGTGCCCCAATCCGTCATCGACGAAGCAAGGTCCACGGCGCTCGGACGGTCGCTCGCGGTCCAAATCGGGGCCGTCGTTCTCGTCGGCGCGATGGCCGCTTTCATCTCGTATATTATCTTGCATCGGGTGGAGCGGCTTCTTCAGAATATCAAGCGGCTGCAGATGGGGGACTTCAATCTCAAAGCCCCGAAACGCAACCTCGCGCCGGACGAGTTGGATCTGTTAGAGGAACGCTTCCACGAGATGGCCCTCGAGTTGGACCGGCTGTGGAACAAGCAATACCGCCACCAACTGGAGCTGTCGCACGCGAGATTGAAGATGCTGCAGGCGCAAATCAATCCCCACTTCTTCTATAACACCCTGCAATCCATCGGGACGCTGGCGATCAAGAACCATGCCAGAGAAGTCAGCGATCGATTGGCGGAATTCGGAGCGCTCTTCCGTTACAGCATGGATATCGATACGGAAGTGGTTTACTTAAAGGAGGAGCTGGATCATGTCGCGCATTATGCCTCGCTGCAGATGGGCCGCTTCAAAAACAAATTGACGTACGCCGTCTCTTGCCCCGAAGAAGCCTACGACATCCGGATGCCGAAGATGATTTTGCAGCCTCTAGTGGAGAACAGTATCGTGCACGGGTTGGAAAAGGGGACGGGCTACGGCGAAATTCAAGCGGACATCGAGCTGAGCGATGCCGAGCTGCGCATTCGCGTCATCGACAACGGCAAAGGCTTTACCCCTGAAGAGATCCAAGCGATCCGGCATCGGTACCGGAACCAAAATCCGGTGGAGGAGCAGCGCGTCGGCATCGGCTTGACGAACGTATTGACGCGGCTGCAGCTGTATTACGGCGACTCCTTCGACTGGGACATTCGAAGCGAGCCTTACGCCAGGACGATCGTGACGTTATTCATTCCAAGAAACGGAGAGCCTCATCGATGAAAGTATTGATCGTGGATGACGAAGAGCATGTAAGAGAAGGCGTAGAGCTCGCGATCGACTGGGAAGCCTACGGCATTCGGAGCATTCTCATGGCCGAGGACGGAGTCAGCGCCATGGAGCTCGTCCGACGCGAAGATCCGGACCTTATTATTTGCGATATGAGCATGCCGAGAATGGACGGACCTCGGTTCTTAGAGCTGCTGCGGGAAGAGGGCTGGAACGCCAAGGTGATCGTACTGAGCGGGTATCAGGAGTTTCGCTACGCCAGAGCGACGCTGCTGGCCAGCGGGGTCGACTATTTGCTGAAGCCGTTCAAGATCGACGACTTGGATCGGGTCGTCGCGAAAGCCGTGGAATCGATCAAGGAAAGCCGACATCTCCGGACGGAGGATATCCACAAGAACTATCGGTTGAAGGAAGCCGATTCCCTCTTCAACGAACAGAAGATGGCGGCCTACCTGCAAGCCGACCCGATCCACGAAGAAGGCGTGCTCCAGCTCCTCCATGACGTCGGGCTGACGGAGAGCCCTTTTTTCACGCTCGTATATTTGCCGATCAACGGAAATCACGTCATCGAACGCTATTACCTCGGCGATGAATCGCTCTTCCTGTTTTCCGTAAAAAACGTGCTGCGGGATATCGTACAGCACGTCGGTCCGTATTACGGTTTTTCCTACGATTCGTTCTTCGTCGTGCTGCTCCAGGCCGAGCTCGACGAGGCCGAATTGGAGTTTTATCGCAAGCGCATCGCCGACGCTTGGGAGCAAGCGTTACGGCTGCGCACGATCTCGGGCGTCTCCCGTCAGCCGGGTACGGCGGGACAGCTCCAAACCTCGTTAAAAACGGCAAAGTCGGAAATACTACACGCGAATATATTCGGGCCAACGGAGAAAGCCGGAGAACCGAAGCCGTTCCTAAGCTTCATGGATCACGAGATGCTGCTGCTCGAGGCGATCCGCAATCGCGATAAGGTTCGGATTCGGCAGCTCGTACGTCAATTCGCGGAAACCTTGCGTTCGAAGGAAGTCGTTCCCGTCAAGGAGCTGCAGCATTACTCTGTGGAAGCGAACCTGCTGTTCATGCGCATTCATCATCAATTGCGCGAGCAAGCGCCGCTCGAAGCCATGCCGCTATGGTTGTCGGACCTGCAGGAGTGGGAGCGCACGTTGATCTCGATGTTCCAGAGCATTATCGACAACGCGAACGAGGACGCGTCGACGATACATACGATCTCGGCCGTCAAGCATTACATCGCCGATCATCTGAACGAGGACATTACGCTGTCCTCGCTGGCGGAGCGGTTTCATTTCAGCCCGCAGTACTTATCGAAGCGGTTCAAGGAAATGTACAACGTCACGGTCATCAATTATTTAACGCAATCGAGGATGGAGAAGGCCGCGGCGCTCCTTCGGCATACCGAGCTCCCCGTACAAGACATCGCCAGGACCGTCGGGTACGAGGACGACAATTATTTCGGCAAGGTGTTCCGCAAACACTACGGCGCCTCTCCGACCCAATTCAGGAAGGAGCGTAAATAAAAGATTCAAATTTTACTTATTTACGCGAGGATATCCCCTGTGGTCGGCGTCGGCGAAAAAATATAATAAACCTGTCAATGGCGCATGATACGCCAATACACATCCATTGGGGGTAAGACCATGAAACGATCCAAGAAGTTTATAGGAGCGGTTTCCATCAGCGTTCTCGCGCTTGCGGTAGCCGCATGCGGCGGCAACGGAGGCGGCAACGAAGCGACCGAGCCGAACGGCGGGGCAGCGGGAACCGAGCAGCTCGCGAAAATTTCGTTGTTCCAAAGCAAGGTCGAAATCGCGGAGCCGCTCGAGGCGCTCGCGGAAAAATACAAGGAAGAAACGGGCAACGAAGTCGAGGTATGGGGCTCCGCCGGCGACGCGTACATTACGCAGCTGCAGACGAAGCTGGCCGCGAACGAAGGTCCGACGATTTTCTCCGTCGCGCCGGGCGCGGAAGCCCAGAAGTTCTCCTCGTACTACTACGACATGAGCAACGAGGAGTACGTCAAGAACATCGCGCCGAACATGGCGCTCGAGATCGACGGCAAGGTCGTCGGCGTACCGACGGGCGTCGAAGGCTTCGGCGTCGTCTACAACCAAGATATGGTCGACCCGGCTACGATCACCGACGTCGCGTCCTTCGCCGGCGCGCTGGAGAAGTTCAAAGCCGAAGGCGTCAACGGCTTCAGCCTGTCGCAAGAGGCGTACTTCCTCATCGGCCACATCATCAACACGCCGTTCGCGCTTCAACCGGATCCGGCCGCGTTCCTCGAGCAGCTGAATAAAGGCGAAGTGAAGATGGCCGACACGAAGGAATTCCAAGAGTTCGCGCAAATCATGGAAGCGATTCGCACGCACGCGACGAATCCGATGGAAGTTACGTACGACAGCCAAATGGGCGACCTCGCGACCGGGAAAACCGCGATGGTTCACCAAGGCAACTGGAGCTACGGCATGCTCGCGGATTATGACGACGTGAACGTCGGCATGATGGCGCTGCCGATCGGCGGCAACAAGAAGATCGCAGTCGACATCCCGGCGGGCTGGGTTATCAACAATACGGCTTCCGCCGAACAGATCGAAGCCGCGAACGCGTTCCTGAACTGGATGATCACGAGCGAGACGGGCAAGAACACGATCGTGAACGAATTCGGCTTCATCCCGGCGATCACGACGATCGAAGCGGAAAGCCTCAATCTCGATCCGCTCTCTCAAGTCGTGTACGACGCGACGCAATCGGGCGAGACGATTCCGTGGGCGCTCAACCTGTTCCCGCAAGGCATTATCGTGAACGACTTGGCGCCTGTCACGTCCGCGTTTTTCCTGGACAACAGCATGACGCCTGAGCAATATCTCCAGAATTTAGACCAGGTTTGGGCGAAAGCGGCAAAATAAACGGAATTCGGCATCGGGATCGATAAGGAATACGGAAAGCCTAACTCTATCATGATGTTAGGCTTTCTTCTATATCGGGATCGGGGCTCGATCAGACTAAATCGATAGAAGGTGACCTGCGATGAATAAAAAGATGGATCGAGTGTGGTACGCCGTCTTTACGGTGCCATTGCTCTTAATTTTCATAACCGTTGTCATTATTCCGTTCATCATCGGAATCGCCTATTCCTTCATTAGTTGGGACGGCATTCCGGCCAATCCGAAAGTGTTCGTCGGGTTGGATAACTACGCGACCCTCTTTCAGGACGAACGATTCTTAACGTCCGCTTGGAACACGCTGAAGTTCACGGTGCTGGCGTTAATCTCCGTGAACGTCTTCGGGCTGCTGTTCTCGCTGATCGTGACTGCGGGCTTTAAGACCAGCAATCTGGCCCGGACGTTGATCTTCATGCCGAACTTGATCGGGGGTCTGATTTTAGGTTACATCTGGAAGTTCATCTTCACGGACGGCTTCAAGCAGATCGGGGCCAGCACCGGGATGGATTCCGTCTTCTTTAACTGGCTCATTAACCCCGAATTCGCTTTGTACGCCCTCGTGATCGTCTTCACTTGGCAAATGGCCGGCTACACGATGATTATTTATATCGCAGGCATCAACGGCATTTCGGAAGAGGTGATGGAAGCGGCGAAAGTCGACGGAGCGAATCTGTGGTACCGCCTCACTCGCATCGTGTTCCCTCTCTTGATGCCTTCGTTCACGATTTGCTTGTTCCTGACCCTCTCCGGCGCGTTCAAAATTTACGACGTTAACCTGTCGCTGACGAACGGCGGTCCGATGCATACGACGGAGCTGTTCGCGATGAATATTTTCAATGAAATATTCGGTTACGGCAATTACGGCTTAGGCCAAGCGAAAGCGATCGTCTTCTTTATCGTCGTCGCCGCCGTTACTTTGACGCAAGTCGTTATCACGAAGCGGAAAGAGGTGCAAATGTAATGAAACATACGGCCAAGACGGTTGTTTCCGTATTGATCGCGGTCCTTGCACTAGCTTTCCTGTCGCCGATCTACATTATGCTCGTCAACTCGTTCAAGACGCGGTCGGAGCTGTACGAGAACGCGCTCGCGCTTCCGTCCTCCTTCAGCTTCGAATATTACGCCAGCGCCGTCTCCAAGATGAATTTCTTCACCGTATTCGGCAACTCGCTTTACGTCACCCTGGCCACCGTCGTATTCGTCATCGTGCTGTCTTCGATGACGGCTTGGATGTTAGTTCGGCAGGACCATGCGCTCAGCAAGGTCATCTTCCTGTCGTTCGTCGCTACGATGTTGATTCCGTTCCAGACGTTAATGATGCCCTTAATGCAGGTCATGGACTGGATCCGGACGAACTTGCACATTCCGATGCTGAACACGCACGAGGGCCTGATCTTCATGAATATCGGGTTCCACGCCGGAATCGCCGTATTTTTGTACCACGGCTTTATGAAATCCATCCCGATCGCCTTGGAGGAAGCCGCCATCTTGGACGGCTGCACGAAATTCGGCGTATTCTGGAGAATCGTGTTCCCGCTGCTCAAGACGATCACCGTCACCGTCGCGATTCTGGACGTCATCTCTTCTTGGAACGATTACTTGCTGCCGTCCCTCGTGCTGTCCGATAAGGGCTTGCGCACGATTCAGCTGTCCACCTTCTATTTCTTCGGCGAATTTACGATCGTATGGAACCAAGCGATGGCCGGCTTGACGCTGACGATCGTTCCGATCGTACTGTTCTACGCGTTCGCTCAGAAGTACATTATTAAGGGCATTGCGGCCGGCGCGGTGAAATAAAGATCGGGAAATCAGATTGGGGAAGATCATCATGAACGGACAACAAGCGATCAAAGAAGGACCGTTGTTTTACGTCAGCGACGAACGGGGCGATCTCGTTCCGGATACGGAGCAAGGCCACGGCTTGTACTGGAAGGATACTCGCTTCTTAAGCCGGCTGCAGCTGTCGGTCGATCGCGAACGGCCGGCCCTGTTAGGGACGGATACGAGCAAGAGTTATGTATTGTCCCGAACGTTAATGAAGGAGACGAAGGATCGCGGCGCGATCGAAATCCGAAGAGAATCGTTCCTCTACGAAGGCGTCTTCTACGAACGGCTCGCCGTAACGAATTATTATCTCGAAAACAATCAAGTCGAGCTGTCGTTCCTTCTGGACGCCGACTTTCAAGATATGTTCCTCGTGCGCAAGTATCGGACCGGGGAAGTCGGGCACGCGCTGGAGCCCTTCGTCGAACGTCGATCCGTCGCGCTCCGCTACCTCGGGAAGGACGATCTGCATCGGCGGACGACGCTCGCTTGGGACGACGAGTCCGCCGCCGTTACCGAGAGCGGTAAGCGAGTAAGCTTCTCCTTCGAGCTGGAGCCGCGGCAGACGAAATCCATTCATCTGTATGCGATCCCGGCGATCGGAGAGCAAGCGGCTCCGTCGTTGTATTCGTTCGACGAAGCGCTGCAGAAGCTGGATGCGTCCTACGCGCAATGGAGCGCGAGCAATAGCGCCGCGGCCTCGTCGAACGATCGATTCGACCGTCTCTTCCGCCGCAGCCTGCAGGATTTGCGGATGCTGCAAGACGATATCGGCCACGGCGCCATCCCGGTGGCCGGCTTGCCGTGGTTCGCCACCCCGTTCGGCCGCGACAGCTTGATTACCTCCCTGTTCATGCTGCCGCTCCATCCGTCCCATGCCGTCGGCACGCTGCGGACGCTCGCGGCCTATCAAGGCGCGAAGCACGACCCTTGGCGCGACGAGGAACCGGGGAAAATCATGCATGAAATTCGGTTCGGGGAGCTGGCGAATACGAACCAGTCGCCCTTCTCCCCCTACTATGGCGGAGTCGATTCGACGCCGCTCTTCCTCATTCTGCTCGTCGAGTACGTCCGTTGGACCGGCGACACGTCGATCGTAACGGAGCTGCAAGCTTCGATCGACGCCGCGCTCCGGTGGATCGACGCGCATTCGGCGAGCAGCGAGTCGCGGTTCCTGACCTACCGGCAGGAGGCGAGCGAAGGCTTTCCCAATCAAGGCTGGAAAGATTCCGCCAACTCGATCGTTCACCGGAACGGCCGGTATGCCGCTTCGCCGATCGCGCTGGCGGAAGTGCAAGGGTACGTCTACGCCGCGAAGCGCGGACTTTCCGGCATCTACGAAGCCATGGGCGACGCGGAACGCGCCGGACGGCTGAAATCGGAAGCGGTAAGGCTCCGAGAGCAGTTCGAACGTTGCTTCTGGATGGAAGAAGAAGGGTTCTATTGCATCGCGTTGGACCAGAACGGGAACCAAGTCCGCTCGCTGACGTCCAACCCCGGACATCTGCTGCTGACGGGCATCTTGGACGCCTCTCGCGCGCAAGCCGTGGCCCGGCGGCTGCTAGAAGAGGATATGTTCTCCGGCTACGGCATTCGCACCATGAGTACGTCGTCCACCGGCTATTATCCGATGAGCTATCATAACGGCAGCGTATGGCCGCACGACAACGGCATGATCGTGCTGGGCATGGCCCGGCAAGGCCGTTCCGCGGAAGCGATGCGCGTCGTATCGGGCTTGCTGCAGGCGGCGCGCCAGTTTCCCGGCGATCGCCTTCCGGAGCTGTTCTGCGGCTACGACGCATCGGCGTCGGACGGCGTCGTGCCGTATCCGACGACCTGCTCGCCGCAGGCTTGGTCGGGAGCGACCGCCTTCGTCATGGTGCAGGCGATGCTCGGGCTCGATCCCGATGCCTTAGCCGGCACGCTGCGACTGCGGCCCGTTCTGCCTCCGGAGCTGGACGAGCTGACCGTCCATAACGTAACGGTCGGCCGAGGGACAATAAGCGTTCGTCTCGCCCGCGACGCAGAGGACCCCGCTGCGATTCATGCGGACATTTTGTCCAATACCACCGGTCTGACGACCGAAATATTTTCGCCATCTTGAGGAGTGACGAGCATGTCTTGGTCGATTCGAAGCGCAGAGCTTACGCAGGCGGAGCTCTTAAATAACGAAAGCATCTTCGCGTTAGGAAACGGATATATCGGCGTTCGAGGCAATTTCGAGGAAGGGTACGCGCCCGGGATGAACAGCATCCGCGGGACGTACTTGAACGCGTTCCATGACGTCATTACGATCCCGTACGGGGAGAAGCTGCACGGCTTCCCCGGCACGCAGCAGAAGCTGGTCAACGGCATCGACGCGCAATCCGTCACGATCCTTGTCGGCGACAAGCGGGAGCCGTTCAGTTTGTTTACGGGAACGGTGCGCTCCTTCGAGCGCGCGCTGAACATGGACGCCGGATCCGCCGTCCGTTCGGTGCATTGGGTGTCCCCGGAAGGGCAAGAGCTGAAAGTCTCGTTCACGCGTCTCGTCTCGTTCGCTGTGCGCGAATTGTTCGCGATTCATATCGAGATCGAGCCGATTTCCGTACAGGGTCCGATTACGATTGTTTCTACGATTAACGGCGACGTGGAAAATTATACGGCGGCGAACGACCCGCGCGTCGCGTCGGGCCACGCGAAGCTGCTGCGCACCGTATCGAGCGGCACGGCGCAGGACGTCGACTATGTCGTCGACGAGACGTCCGCGTCGGGGCTGCGAATGAGCTGCGCGACCGCGTATTCGCATTCCGACGCGATCGCGGTCGAGCGCGCGGCGGACGAGCGATCCGTCATGTACACGGCCCGGTTCGACGGCGGCCGGCCGCTCTTCTTCACGAAGCGGAACATCTATACGGATACGCTGCGCCACGGCGCCGATCCGCTGTCGGCCGGCCTTCGCATCGCCTCCGAAGCGGCGAGCGCACCGTTCTCCGAGCAGCTCGCGCGGCAGCGCGCGTACGTCGCCGACTTCTGGAAGCGGTCCGACATCGTCATCGGCGACGACGCCCGCCTGCAGGAGGGCATCCGCTTTAACCTGTACCAATTGCTCCAATCGGCGGGCCAAGACGCGCACAGCAACATCGCCGCCAAGGGGTTGACCGGCGAGGGCTACGAGGGTCATTACTTCTGGGATACGGAAATCTATATGTTCCCGGTCTTCTTAATGACGCAGCCGGCCATCGCGAAGCAGCTGCTGATTTACCGCCATGGGATTCTGGATTTCGCGAGAGCGCGAGCGAGAGAGATGGGACATAAGCAAGGCGCGCTGTACCCGTGGAGAACGATTTCCGGTACGGAATGCTCGTCCTTCTTCCCCTCCGGCACGGCGCAATATCATATCAGCGCGGATATCGCGTACAGTTATTCTCAATATTATATGGCGACGGAAGACAACGATTTCCTATGGCAATACGGCGCGGAAGTGTTGATCGAGACGGCGCGGCTGTGGATCGAGATTGGCCACTACTACGACGGCGCGTTCCATATCGACGAAGTGACCGGTCCGGACGAATACACCTGCTGCGTCGACAACAACTATTACACGAACGCGATGGCGAAACACAATTTGCGCTGGGCCGCTCGAAGCTGCCGGACGCTGTCGCGGTTGGACGCCGATCGATTCGGCGCGTTGGCCGAGAAACTCGGCGTAACCGAAGAGGAAATTCTTGGTTGGGATCGCGCCGCGGAAGCGATGCTGCTCCCGTATGACGAAGCGCTCGACATCAACCCGCAGGACGACACGTTCCTTCGCAAGCAAGTATGGGATTTCGACAATACGCCGGAAGAACATTACCCGCTTCTGCTGCACTACCATCCGTTAACGATTTATCGTTATCAGGTGTGCAAGCAGGCGGATACCGTTCTCGCCCACTTCCTGCTCGAGGACGAGCAGCGCCTCGACACGATCCGCAGCTCGTACGACTACTACGAGAAAATCACGACGCATGATTCGTCGTTGTCCACTTGCATTTTCAGCATTATGGCCTCGAAGGTCGGATACGCGGAGAAAGCCTACGATTACTTCAAGGAAACCGCTCGGCTGGACTTGGACAATACGCATGGAAATACGAAGGACGGCTTGCATCTCGCCAATATGGGCGGAACGTGGATGGCGATCGTGTTCGGCTTCGCCGGGGTACGGATCAAGGACACGCATTTGGCGCTCGCGCCGGCCATCCCTGCCGCGTGGGACCGCTACGAATTTAAGATTCAATACAAAGGCCGAACGATCGACGTCCGCATCACGAAAGCCGAAGCGCAGTTGACGCTTTCGGAAGGGGACGCGCTGCAGGTGCGTCTGTACGATCGAGACATTGCGTTGGAGCCGGGGAAGGCCTACGTGCAAGCGATTCAATCCTAAAGGAGCGGCAAGAACATGAACCCATCGCTGAAAGCCGTCGTCTTCGACTTGGACGGCGTCATTACGGATACGGCGGAGCATCATTACCTCGCGTGGAAGGCGATCGGCGACGAGCTCGGGCTGCCTTTCACGAGATCATTCAACGAGAACTTGAAGGGCGTCTCCCGCATGGAGTCCCTTCGCCTGTTGTTAAGCTTATCGAAGGAGCCGCTGCGCTTTACGGAAGAGCAATTGGAGGCGCTGGCGACGCGCAAGAACGAGCTGTACAAGCGGCTCATCATGGAGATTACGCCGCAGGACGCGCTGCCCGGCATTCCGGAGCTGCTCGACGAGCTGAAGCGGCGCGGCGTAAAGACGGCGATCGCCTCCGCCAGCAAGAACGCCTTCACCGTCATCGACAATTTGCGGATGAACGACCGGTTCGATTGCATCGTGGATGCGGCGCAGATTCGCAACTCGAAGCCGGATCCGGAAGTGTTCCTGAAGGCGGCGGAGCTGTTGGGCGTAGAACCGGAAGCTTGCGTCGGCGTGGAGGATGCGGTCGCCGGCGTGGAGGCGATTCGCGCCGCGAATATGGCGTCGATCGCGATCGGAGACGCCGCGGCGTTCCCCGAGGCCGATCTGGTGCTGCCTTCCACCGGGGAATTGACCGTGGAGCGGGTGCGGGAAGCTTGGGAGCGGAAAAGGAAGGCGTAAAAAGGTTATAGAAAAACAGGACACCACCGAGGTGTCCTGTTTTTCTATAAATTACCTCTTCTCTCCGACACTCTACGCATAAGAGCCTCGACGATATGCCGGAAATCCGGCAGGTCGACCAAATTCCGCTGCTCGGTCGGGTCCTCTTGCAGCGAGAATAGCAAATAGGGGGCGCCCTCCGCGTTTACCGCCAGTTTCCACTCGCTGGTCTGCAGCATCGCTTCGCCGTGAATTTCGACGAGCGCGTCTTCCCTGTGCGTCGATTCCGGCGCTTCTAGAACGGGGACCAACGATTTCCCGCATTGCGGGTAATGCAGTGCCGTCCCGGCCAACTCGCAAAGGGTAGGTCCGACGTCGATCAGCTCGACCAATCCGGGGTAGACGGTTCCCGCATGGCGGCTCTTGCGGATATGAGGCGTCCAGATCAGAAGCGGCACGCGCACGGCGCTGTTTAAGAAGCTTTCCTTATAAATCAGTCCGTGATCCCCGTTCATCTCTCCATGGTCCGAAGTAAACAGGATGACCGTCCGATCGAGAACCCCTCTTGCCTCCAACACCTCGAGAATGCCGCCGATTTGTTCATCGATTAACGTGACGTTCCCTGCATAATTCGCCCTCATGGCCGCGATTTCCTCCGGGGTTGCGGCGGGGGAATGCGCAGGATCTTTGAACAAAAAATCCAAATATCCGTTGGGACGCGCGCCTTCGGCCTCCGTTCTCGGAATGGGAAGCGGCATCTCCGAAGGATCGTACAAACTCGCGTAAGGTTCCGGAGTATCCCAAGGTTCATGCGGACCTCCGAAGCTGACCATGCAAAACCAAGGCTGATCATGCGCATAGTCCCGGAGGTATTCCTTCGCCTTCGTTCCGACGTACACATCGGCATACAGCTCTAATGGCAATACGGACGGTTTAGCCGTATAGGGCTTGTCTGCGAAGCGCTCCTCATAATCCTGAATGTACCGATCCCATTGCCCCGCCTTCTTCCATTCGTCGGTCATTTGGCTTCCGACATGCATACTGGCCCTTGGGCCACCGATTTCGTTCACGTCGTCGAATCCATAGGCATGCATAAAAGATTCGCGGTCCCGAAGGTCCCCCTTATGACGATGAAGATGCGTCTTGCCGATGATAGAAGTTCGATAGCCTTGATTGCGGATGGCTTGCATCCAAGTATCGCTGCGGACGGGGAGGTCGTATTCCATATTTCCCCACACCCCTGTCTGATGCGGGTACAAGCCGGTGGCCAGAGACACTCTTGCGGGAATGCAAACGGGCGCGTTCGTCACGCACCCGCCGAACAGCATCCCCTCCGCCGCAAGCCGATCGAGATTCGGAGTACGCACCCAGCCCCCCGTCTTCCCGAGAGCGTCCGCGCGCAGCTGATCCGTCATAACGAACAAAATATTCGGCTTCATCATGCGTTACCCTTTCACGGCACCGGCGGTCAGTCCATCGATAAAGAACCGCTGCGCCATAAGGAATAAAATCAAAATAGGCGCCGACGCCGCCACGACCCAGGCGAAGATATGACCCCAGTTTTCGCTGTAATCGCCGATCGCCGAGAAGATACCTACAGTAATCGTTCTCGCGCCCGAGCCTTGCAGCAAGTACAACGGCATCAAGAAGTCGTTCCAAATATGCATCCCGACGAATACGACCAACGTCGCCGTACACGGCGTCAGCAACGGGTAGATCACCTGCCAGAAAATCCGGAACGGCTTCGCCCCGTCGATGACCGCCGATTCCTCCAGCTCCGCCGGAATCGTGGAAATAAACTTCATGTACAAGAAGATGGATACGGCCAGCTTGGCGCCGATATAAAACAAGATCATGCCGTACAGCTTCCCGACGAGCTTCATCTGCACGAACATATCGACCAAGGGGATAATGGTCACTTCGTCCGGAATCATGATGCCCGTCATAAAGAAAATCAGCAGCACGGACGTCCACCGCGACGGGCTTCTGGCAATGTAGTACCCCGCCATCGGGGCGAGGAGCAGGATGAAAAACAACGAAATGCCGGTAATCGTAATCGAGTTGCCGTACATCTGGAGAACGTTGTTCTGCGCCCCGAACACGTGTTTAAAATTATCCAACGTAGGTGTCGTGATGCGGAACGGCGTCGAGATAATATCCCCGGAAGATTTCACCGAATTAATGATGACGCTATATAAGGGTACGAGGGTGATCAAAACGAACAAGGTCGTAAAGCTGTGTTTGGCAACGGCCATCGCCCGTCTCATTAGTACTCCACTTCTTTCTTCTTTAGTATCCAATGTTGAAGGATCGTCACTGTGAGGATGCCGAACAACAACACAAAGGAAATCGCCGAAGCATACCCGCTCTCGTTGTAACGGAACGCGTCCTGAATAATCTTAATCGACAGTACCTGGGTCGAGTTGACCGGTCCGCCGCCCGTCAGCACCGCCACGAGATCGTATTGCTTCAAGCTGCCGATCGTCGCCAAAATGACGCTCACCGTCAGTCCTGGCGTCAGAAGCGGGAGCGTTACGGATTTGAACTTCTGCCAAGCGTTGCAGCCATCGATGTCGGATGCTTCGTACAATTCTTTCGGGATCGTCATCAGAGCGGCAAGGATGATCACCATATGAAACCCGGTGTTGCGCCAAATATTAACGATAATGACGGAAAGCAGCGCAAGCTTCGTATCCGTCAACCATCCGATATGCTGCGTGGTAATCTGCAACGCATGAAGCAGGTAATTCAACAGCCCGTCGTAAGAATACATCGATCGCCAGATGAAGGCGACGGCGACCGGGCTGACGACGATCGGCAAGAAGAAGACGCTGCGATACATTCCGGTCAGAGGACCTGCGGCCTTCAGCAGTACGGCGAAGAGGACGGCGAACGCGTTAATGACCAATACGGACGAAATTACGAAGATGAGCGTTACGACGACCGAGTTCCCGACCGTAGGATCTTGAAACAGCCTGACGAAGTTTTTGAAGCCGATAAACTTGACGTCGTCGGAATACCCGTCCCAATCCGTAAAACTGAAATAGAACGCCTTAAGCATCGGAACGATCCGGACAAAGCAGAAGGCGACTAAAGCCGGTAGTATAAACAAAAAAGAGACCTTCCTTGCGATGACCTCCACCCGCTTTCCTATATTCCGGAAGGAGGGTCCGAAGACCCTCGCTACCGGAGTGACGATCGTTTCTATTCACATTCGTTATTCGAGCAATTGTCTAAATTTGTTTTCCAATTGGTCCAGCGATTTTTGCACGTCCGCGCCATAGGCGATTTCCTGCGCGGTGCTGCGGAACGCCTCGGTCGTTCCGGACGGGAACGATTCGATCTTCATGAACGAGGTGAGCGGCTTCAGCTGCGAAGAGATCTCGTTCATGCTCGTCGAAAGATAGTTCTGTTCGTAAGTGATTGCTTCTTTCGTCGTATGCGTCGCGCTCATCGGCGCGATGAGGCTTCGGTATACGTCGCTAGAGAATAAGTACTCGACCAGCTTCCAATCGGCTTCCGGATGCTTCGATTCGGCGCTAACGCCTACATCGTCGCCATACATGACCGGATACGTGTCCGCGGAATTCACCGCCGGGAGCGGGAACCAGCCTACTTCGAAGTTGCTGCCTTCCGCGTATTTCGCGGCGTTGAATTGCCCGTCGACGACCATAGCCGCCGATCCCTTCATGAAAGCTTCTTCCTTCTGCGGCGCCGTGAACGAGAGGGAGCCCTCTTGGTAATACCCTTTGTTCCACAGCTCCTGGAATCTAGTCGCGATCTCTGCGATTTCGGGGCCGTTGAACTTCAGCTCGCCCGAGACGAGCTTCTGCGGATAGTCGTTCGCGATCTCGTTCAACATGACTGTCATCATCGGATTGTGCAGGATATATCCGGAAACGCCTTGCCCCGCTTCGACCATCGGATTCATTCCGTTATCCTTCAGGGTTTGGCAGAGTGCAAGGAATTCCGCCCATGTCTTCGGAGGCGTCAGGTTGTATTTCTTAAAAATTTCCGTGTTATAGAACATATCGAGCATGATGTACTTTGCCGTCGGCAGCGTATACACCTTTCCGTCGCGCTTGGAGAGCGCGTTCTCGTCGAAGAGGGAAACGATATTCTCGGGAACTTCCATAAACACGCCGTCGATCAGTTTGATGTCTTCTAGACCGGCTAACGTCACGTCCGGCAGCTGCCCCGTGGCATACAACGTCTTAATGTAATCGCCTTTCTTCGCGACGTCGGGATAAGACATTCCCTTGATCTTGATGTTCGGATTTTTCGATTCGAAGTCGGCGATCAACTCGTCCCAATACGGCTGCGTGCGCTTATCGTCCATTTGATACAAGAAAGATATTTCGACCTTCTCGTTGGAGTTGCCCGAGTCCGAGCCGCCGTTTCCGCCGGCCGGTTCCGTCCCTCCGCCGCATCCGGCAAGGACTCCTAACGCCAGAATACTGCTTGCTACACCGGTAAGCCACTTCTTCACGTGCGTATCCCCCTTAAGGTGACAACTGTTTTTGACAGCGTTTACAATATTAATTGTAGCGCTTTCGCGATCCGGCTCAAGACAAATAATCCTACTTTTGCTACAACAATTAAACGAATTCCCCATAGTCCTCGCAGCCCTGCGATTTCGGATTGATTCCGCTTCCGATCTCAAGGTACAATGGCTTCAACAAGAACGACCTTGGAGGGACTTATGAGGAACATCTTCGCATTTCGCTTTCCAAGTCGATACTTCAAGAACGCTCTCTTGCTGAAGCTTGTCCTCGTCTACTCCACTATCATGCTCGTCCCGCTGCTGCTCACGATCTATATCATCACGAATCATGTCGACGAACAAATGGTAGAAATCGAAATCGACAGGCAGGACGATCTTACGACCAAGATGAGCGAGTACGTGGACGAGCAATACAGTAAAATCCGGGATATCGTATTTTGGTTTTACAATTCCGGCGCGAACACGCAGCCGGTCGTAGATATGTTAGTCGAGTCGGGGAAAAATGACAGCGCTTTCCAACCGCATATCATTAAAAACCGCATTACCAGTGAATTGAATAAGGTCGTTATGTGGGACAAAGAAATTCTCGATATCGTATTGATCAACTCCAATAAGGACGTCTTCAGCACGTCGAAGCGCTCGGTATCCCTCGGCTACGACTTCGTGGGCAACTTGCCGCTCGGCCGATTGGATGCCTCAGACAAGCGAATGCACAAATACCCAAGCGGCAATCTCGACTATATTCTCGAGGGCGACGTCCCCGTCATCTCGCATGTGGGAAATCTATACGATCTTACCAACTTATTGAACATACGTCATACCGGTCGTTATATTATCAATTTATCCTCCGTCGAGGTGATGAATCATTATCGAAGCTTTGCGGGTACGAGCGACGCAGATTTGTACGTCATGCTCAACGACGGCACCGTCCTGTTCAGCAACGAAACCGACGCGATCGGAAGCACGTACCCTTTTCTCGAACAAGTCTCGAAATTGCCGGCGCACGAAGCGGATTTAGGCGGAGAAACCTACATTCTGAATAAAGCCGACCTTAGCGACTATGGTCTGTCCATCGTCGTCCAGACTCCGAAGAACGCCATCACCTCGAGTACGAAGATGCTCATCCGGCAAATCTTATCGATCTTCGTCGTCGGCGTCGTCATCGTTCTTGCCCTCACGTCTCTATTCTCCACGAACATCGCGAATCGGATCAAGAGGCTGTTATCGGCCATGCGTCAGGTCGAGAAGGGCAATTTCGACGCCCGCGTCCACTACGAGAGCCGGGATGAAATCGGGCAGCTGGCCGCCGCCTTCAATCGGATGTGCGAGCGCTTGAAGGGACATGTCGACATGGTTTACCTTGCGGAAATTAAAACGAAAAGCGCCGAACTTTCCTCCCTGCAGTCCAAGATCAACCCGCACTTTCTGCTCAACACGATCGAATCGATCCGGATGAAGGCCGTGGAGGAAGACTCTCAAGAAATCTCGCATATGCTGTATACGCTAGGGCGATTATTCCATTGGAAGGTCCGATCCACGCAATACATTATCACGGTGGAGGAAGAGCTCGAATATATTTCCTCTTACCTTTATCTCATGCAGTTCCGGTATCAAGATCAATTAGAAGTGAAAATGAACGTCGACGAGGATCTACACGAGCTGGGGATCCCTATCCTGCTGCTGCAGCCGATCATCGAAAACGCCAGCCAACACGCTTTATTCCATAAAGATCAGCGCTCCATATTGTCGATCCGCGGATATCGCGATCAGCATCATATCGTCTTCGATATCGTCGACAACGGCATCGGGATGGACGAGCTGCAGGTGCGAGTGCTCGAGGAGAAGACGAACCATGCGCACGGAGCCTCCCAGATCGGTCTAAGCAACGTGCAGCAACGCATCCGCGTCTTATTCGGCGAGCCTTACGGTCTTTCCATCGCCAGCAAGAAACATTACTGGACCCGAGTCCGAGTCACGATCCCTGCGATGATGAAGAAGGAGATGGACGTCCTTGTACCAGATTTTTATCGTTGACGACGAGATTGCGATCCGCACCGGCATGAAGCGCATCATTCCTTGGGAAGAGTACGGTTTGGAGATTTGCGGAGAAGCTTCGAACGGCCTGGAGGCATTCCGTTACATTACGGAGCATCAGCCGGATCTCGTTGTCTGCGATATCCGCATGCCCGTGATGGACGGCCTCGAGTTGATCCGGCAAGCGCATGCGAAGGGCGTACGCTCCCGGTTTATCGTCTTAAGCGGTCATAACGACTTCGACTATGTGAAGGAAGCGATCCAGTATCATGTAGAGAACTACTTATTAAAGCCGGTAAACGTAGACGAGTTAAAGCAAACCGTTCGCCAGGTGACCAAGAAGCTCGAGACAGAGCAGCTGCGGCACGTCATCGACATCGAAGGAAAAGAGATGATCAAGCATAACGTCTTGAATCGGATCGTCCATCAACAGATCAGCTCATATGAGTTTAAGAATAAACTGGAACTGTTCCAACCGGATATGCGCCTAACCGACGCCGACGCGCAAGTCGCGGTCATCGACTTCTCCTCGGACGATCCTGACGGCCGGTGGATGGCGCCTGAGATGCTTCGCGAGGTCGAACGGATGTGTCTATCGACGATCGATCCCGCACAGGCGATCCCTTTCATCGATTTCGCCGGACGCGTCGTCGTTATCTATATGCTTAGGAACGGCGCGCCCGGCCAAGCGCGAATGCAACGGGATTTGCAGAACGTCTATGACCGCTCCGCGAAGCCCGCCGGAATTCGCTGGATGATGACTGTCGGGAATGCCGTAAGCAGCTATAAGCTGCTGCATGAGTCCTATCGGAACGCTTTGGACGCTCAGCCGGCGCGGCTGTATTACAACGAGCGGGACGTTATCTTTTACGAGGAGGTTCAGCGGAAGCGGACGCCGGACAAGCCGGCCATGTCGATGGACTACCGACTTATCGAAGAGTTGACGCTCGAGTGCAAAGGGGATGAGCTTGTAGCGTACATCCGGGACGGCTTCGATAGGTTCGGCCGGGAAGAGGCGGATCCTCATTCCGTTCGGTTCGTAGCTTTGGAAGTCGTGATTTCCTTGCTCCGGGTTCTTCGCGCCGAAGGGGTCGCGCCGTCGCAGGTGTTTGAAGACGAGCATCGACTGCTGCACCTGGTCAACGAGTTCAATGACATGGAACGGTTGCTTCACTGGCTGCTGCTGAAGACCGATAAGACCGTCCTGGCCATCGAAGCTCGGAAGGCGTCCAGCCTAAGCAAGGTGACGAAGGATTTGCTCGCGTACATCGACCGGTATTATCATGAAAATTTTTCGCTAAAGTCGCTTGCGCAAGAGATGCATTTCAACGCCGTCTACATGGGCCGTCTGTTTCGCAACGAAACCGGCGAGGTGTTCTCCGAATACGTTACCCGGGTCCGAATCGATAAGTCTCTCCACCTGCTGCGAAGCACCAACAAGAAGGTTAACGAAATCGCCAGAGCGCTTGGGTTTAACAACGCGAACTATTACTGCGCCGTGTTCAAGGAGCGGATGGGGGTCACTCCTACGGAATACCGGAATCGCAAAAGGGCCGTCCCAAGGTAGGAATGACTTCCGGGACAGCCCCTAACGGCCTGCGTACGGCTACACCGTCAGCAATATTTTCGCGATCTTCCCCGGCCCCGCGACGAGCTTCTCGAAGCAGCCTCCCCCGTCCTCCAAGGGGGCATGCACGGTCCAAGGCAACAAGCGATTCTTCCCCTCGCCGATCCACTGCAAGGCGAGACGGAAGTCATATGGGGTATACGCGAACGCCCCTCTCATCACGATCTCGTTGCGAATCGCGAGATTGACCGGCAGGCGGCTGTCCGCCTCGTGCAGGCCGGTGAAAACCACCCGGCCTGCCGATTTCACGGCCGTCATGCAGCCGTTCCTCGTGACTTCCATGCCTACGGCGTCTACGGCGGCGTCAAATCCGCCGGGCAGATGCTCCGTCTTCCATGCGTCGATTCCGCCGGCGATCGCGATGCCGCCTAGCTCGCGGGCGATTTCGAGACGTTCCGGGTTGACGTCCGAGATCACGATGTCACGCAAACCGTAACTTTGCGCAGCCTGCAGCGCGAAGAGACCGATCGGCCCCGCTCCGGCGATAAACAGCCGATCCTCCGGCGACAGGCTCAAGAGCCGGCATACGTGAATCGCGCAAGCGAACGGTTCGACGAAGGCGCCCTCGTCGAAACTCATCCCGTCCGGCAGCGGATGTACGTTACGCTCCGGTACGGCAACGCGTTCGGCGAACGCGCCGGGCCGATGAGCCCCCAACAGCTGCCGTTCCCGGCACAGATGCGGCGCGCCCGTCTTGCAATCCATGCATCGTTCGCAAGAAACGAGCGGGTTCGCGACGACGCGATCGCCGATCTTCGTCGCGGTCACGCGTCTTCCGATCTTGCTGACGACGCCCGAGAACTCATGCCCCATCACTAAAGGCGGCTTCCGCAGCGAATTGTGCCCCAGATATCCGCCAAGCTCCGAACCGCATATCCCCACGCGCTTGACATCGACGAGCACCTCATCCTCCCCCGGTTCGGGAATGGGGACGTTCCTCATGTTCATCTGCCGAGGGCCCTCGTAGACCAGCGCTTTCATCGCAGCGATGCTCATCCTACGCCTCCTGACGGGACGGCGCGACGAGTCCCGCCCGCTCGGCTACTCGCATCAATTGGTCGTATTGCCAATCACCCGCGAAGCTCGGTTTCGGCTGCCGGACGTCGTTACCGGCGATGACGCCTCGCTTCACCAAGATCTCCTTCCATACGCAGCGATTCGCCACGTCCTTCTCGTAGGCCGCCAATCGGGAAAACGGCGTAAAATAGGCGACCGCTTCTTCCGCTCGTCCCTCTTGCATAAGGTCCCATGTCGCACGGAACACCTCCGGCATATAACAAGCCGGCATCGTGCCGGTGCACCCGGACTCCATCTCCTCCGGCATGAAGATGCCGCTGTTGCCGCCGAAGATGCCGAGGAACGGCTGGCCTTCCGCCTTCAACAGCTGCTGCGCTTTATAATTGATATTGCCCGACTCCAGCTTCATATATCGCACCCGCGGCCACTTCTTCGCCAAGTCGACCAAGTACGATACCGGCAACTGAATGTCGCTGAGGACGTGGTCCTGCACGACGATCGGAATCGTAACGGCATCGTTCAACGCGCCGAAGAAGCGGGAGATTTCGTCGGGACCTGCCCTCCATCTGCCGAAGAACGGGGGCATCGCCATGACGGCCGCCGCGCCGTTCGTTTCGGCGAAACGAGCGAACTCCGCCGCCGCTTTAGCCGAAGGATGGTTGACGGTTACGATGACCGGCACCCGACCGGCGATCGTCTCCATGCAAAAGACAAGCAGATCCCGCTTCTCCTGATCGGAGAGCAGATGGCCTTCCGATGCGTTCGCCATTAAAACCAAGCCGTGAACGCCGCCTTCGATACAAAACTCGATCAAACTGCGCTGACTGTCATAATCGATCTCGTCGTCGGCGCCGAAGCACGTCGCCAAGATCGGATATACGCCTTGCAGAAGCTTCGTCTCTTGAATCGTCATGAGGAAGTCCTCCCTATAAGTATTGGAAAATGGAGCCGCGTCCCGCTACGTCCACTTGCTGGTCAATGAAAGTCCGCCGTCCGTCAGAACGACGCTGCCGGTCATATTTCGATTTCGCGGATCGCATAGCTGAGCGACCTGCCATGCGACTTCCTCCGGCTCGATCCAGCCGCCGACCGGAATCTTGGCCCGGATAAGCTCCTCGCCCATCGACTGCAAATTCCCCGAGGATAATCCTGCGTTCACGGCTCCGGGAGCCACCTCGTTTACGGTAATGCCGTGTTCGGCCAGCTCGAGAGCCATCACCTGGCCCAACATGCGCAGCGCGGCCTTGGACGCGCAGTACGCGGGAATTTTGGGATTCGGCCGATGCGCCGCCCAGCTTCCGACGAGGACGATCCTCCCGGTCAATCCCTCGCGAATCATCCGCTGCGCAGCCGATCGGCACATGGATAAGGCTCCGACGACGTTGACCGCGAACTCGTTATTCCACTGTTCGACCGAGATCGTCAAGAACGACTCCCGCGTCGCAATGCCGGCATTGGATATGACCAGGGTAGGTATGCCGATCGAATCGGCCGTGCGATGGATCCATGCCTCCACCGCAGTCGGTTCGCGAAGATCCGCCTGCGTATAAATCGCCTTGCAGCCTTCGCTTTCAAGCCGTTCCAAGAACGCCTCCGCCTCGTTCGGCGTCTTCACGTCCGCAAGCGACAGGCTTACGCCTTGTTTCGCAAGCTCCAGCGCGATCGCGCGGCCGATATCCCCGAGCCCGCCGCTGATGATCGCCGTTCGTCCTTTGCAGTTCATGCCTTCACGCCCTCATGCCAGAATCGTTGTACCGCCGAATGGACGCTTCGTCGATGTCCACGCCTAATCCGGGAAGTTCCGGTACCTTGAGCGTCCCGTTCGTAACCGTCCATGGCTTGCGCTGAAACCGGTTTGCCATCTCGAACATCGCCGGATTCATTTCGAGCCAAAGTAAATTCGGGACGGCGGTCGCGACATGCGCCGATGCCGCCACATAGACGCATTGCCCGATCGCCATATGAAGCGCGGCGGGAATGTTGAATGTCTCGGCCAGCGTCAAGATCCGTTTCCCTTCCGAGATGCCGGTTCGTCCGATGTCCGGTTGAATGACGTCCAATGCCCTTTCTTTTAAGTAAGGGAGGAACTGATACCGGGTTCGCTCGGTCTCCCCTTGCGCTACGGCTAAGGACAGCGACCGCGTCAGATCGACGTGCCCCGGGACGTCCTCCATGACGGTGGGGGCTTCCAACAGCGCGACGCCCAACTTCTCCAGTTCGACGCCGAGCCGGATCGCGTCATGAACGCTGTACATCCACAGCGCGTCCGCGAGCAGCGTGATCTCGTCCCCCACCCCTTCTCGAACGGCCCGCATGACGGCGACGTCCGCCTGTATCCCCTTGCCGATATAGATCTTGATTGCTCGATACCCTTGCTGCACCGCATCTTGCGCGGAGGCGACCTTCTCTTCGATCGAGTTGCCCGACAAGCCGGATTGGTAGAGCGGGATCGCGTCGCGGAACGAGCCGCCCAGCAGCTTGTAGACTGGCTGGTCGTAATATTTGCCGGCGATGTCCCATAACGCCGTGTCGACGGCCGCTATGGCATCCATCATGAAGCTGTCCCGGTGTCCCCTGCCGCGTAAACTGTTGTACATGCGGTACCACAATACTTCCGTCTGGAGCGGATCCTCGTTTAGAAGAAGAGGCGATAACACTTGACGAACCAACGCCTCGGGCGCTTCAGGGCCGACAGGGACTTGAGCCTCGCCCCATCCCGCGATGCCGGCGTCGGTCGTGATTTTCACTAGCAGGCTTTCGATTTTCTTGGAGTACAAGGAAGAATATTCTTTCGTCCATCCGTAGTCGGAGTCGACGGCCGACGACACGAACGTCCCCGGCGTTCCCGCCGTCCCGCTGAAACTTTGCAACTTCCGATCGACCTTCACGACGATCGCTTCTATGCTCATAATTTTCAGAACGGCACCTTCTTCCGGCAAAGTCGCATCACAATTTCGTTTGAAATGATGCATCATGCATGATATATTGTTAACTGTAAAACGCTTTCATGTTTTTGTCAATTTCTTTTCCTGCGATTTCCGAATTGATGAAATAAGGAGTGGTGGCCGTGTGGTAAAGTTGGATCTCCAAATCAGCAACAACGAACGAAGCACAAGTCAGAAGGTCGCAGAGACGCTGAGGAAAGCGATCTTCCGCGGGGATTTGAAGCTTGGAGAGCGGCTCGTGGAAGCGAACGTAGCCAAGACGTTAAATGTAAGCATCACCCCCGTTCGTCAAGCGTTCGGTCAGCTTGCTACCGAGGGACTTATTAACGTAGTCCCCTACAAGGGCACCAACGTCGTCAACATTACGCCGGCCTTCATCGAAGAGGTGTACAGCATCCGCAGCAAGCTCGAACTGATGGCTGTGGAGCTCGCCTTCCCGAACCTGCAACCATCCGATTGGGATAAGCTCGAGGCATATGCCCGGAAGATGGAGCTGCTGACGCAGGCCGGGGATTATCAAGAAGCCGCCGAGGTCGATATCGATTTCCATCGTATGTTTTACGAACGCAGCGAACACGGGCTGCTGCTCGAGATGTGGAGCATGCTGCAGTCCCGCATCCAACTATTCCAATCCTATGGAAGAATCTATTCTCCCCCTTCCGAGAAGGGCGAAGCGGAAAACCGTCATCTTGCGATCGTCGACGCCGTTCGGCAAGGCGACCGGATGCTGCTGCTCCGATTGACCGAGCAGCATATCGAAGCAGGGAAGCGGATGGTGATGCACCCTTACGCCAAACGGGATGAGTAGATGGAGACGTACGTATTTCTGTTCGCCGTCATCCTGCTGTCGTCCGCGTTGCAAACCGGTACGGGCTTCGGCTTTTCGATTGTAACCGTACCGTTTCTACTATTCGCCTTCGACGCCCGGGATGCCGTTCAAATCAACATCCTTCTTTCGCTTTTGTTGTCCTTGCTGATGTTCGCCAAAGTCCGCAAGGACATCGACCGCGGATTGCTGAAGCGGCTGCTTACTGGCAGTCTCGTCTTCATGACCCCGGGATTGCTGGTGTTCTTATACATGCCTTTCGGCAGGTTAAAGTTGATCGTCAGCCTGTTCATCCTATTATTCACGGTTCTGCTGGCGTTTCGGTTCCGAATGACGCAAACCCCGGCGAAGGATCGAGCCGTCGGCGGCCTCTCCGGCTTTCTCTCCGCCGCCGTGGGCATCCCGGGACCGCCGTTGCTCGCCTATTTTTCGGCGGTCGACTTGGATAAGGATGTCTCTCGAAGCACCACGCTGGCCTTCTATATTTTCATCTATGGGGTCAGCGCGGCGCTGCAGCTTCTTTTCGCCCCGACGTCCGGGGAAGCGTGGCTGTCTGCCGGCGCCTCCGTTCCGTTCGTACTCCTCGGTATGTGGATCGGGCAACGGTTGTTTCGTTACGTCAATCAACGCTCGTTCCAACGCATCTGCATTGTGATCTTGTTCTTCACCGGCATCCAACTTTTGTATTCCAGCATATAACGCTCACGATTAGGGAGGAATTCGCATGGAACAGCAATCATTCTTGGAAGACGTACTGCAGGAGACGCAACAACCGCTTCGGCCCGGCGTACCGGGCAAGAGTCCGTTCTGGAACAAGTACGCCAAGCGGTTCGTCTACGCGCCGGCGTTCGATCTCCCGCTCGTACCCGGGGCATCCGCATATCGCTTTACTGTCGTCGGGAGAGACGGCCTCTCCCGTTCGTTTCATGCGGATGTGCCATGGGCCCCGCTTTCCCCTGTATGGAACGACATTCCGCACGGACTTACGAAGCTGACGGTCGAAGGCGTCGACGCTTCGCGGGAGAACGCGGTCGCGAACTCCGGGGAAATCGATTTTTACCGCGCTCCCGTCTTTCACGGCCCTTACCACGAACCGCCGCCGATCCCGTACGCGGAAGCGGGGAAACGGGGGCTGCGGGGATTATTTCTGCATTCCCGCTTCCAGCATTGGCTGACGGAAGGAAGGCCCGATCCGTACATGTTCCTGAACTGCTTCGCGTCGAAGGAGATCGGCGCTTCGATCCGAGCTATGGCCGCTTATTCGAAGCTCACGGAGACGAAGCAGGAAGTGGAGGACGCGATCACGATCGCGCGCCGCATGGCGGACTTCTTGATCGAGAAGGCCGAGCCGCCGGGCGCGCCTTTGGAGCACTTCACCCCGGTGTACTGGGTCAATCCCGAGAACAAGATCGACGATTGGCACTTTCGAGTCGCCGTGGACAACGTGGATAAGATGATGATCAGCGAACCGGTCCGAGCCGGCTTCGGATTATTGGACTTATACGACGTTACTGGAGATGCGACCTATTTGGAAGCGGCGTCTCGCATGGCGCGAACGTACGTCAAGATTCGTCGCGAAGACGGCACATGGCCTCTGATTATCGAACGGGAAACCGGCGCCGTGCTCGAACCGAAGCCGGTCGTTCCGACCTGGATTCTTTTCTTCTTCGAACGGTTAGGAAAGCAATACGGACTCGCCGAGTTCGCGGACATTCCCGGTCAGATCGCGCAGTGGCTGCTCGAGCATCCGGTCGAAGGCTTTCATTGGGATTCGCAATTCGAGGATGTGAAGATCAAGGTTCCATATCGGAAAATGGCCTACGAACAAGCTGCCGATACCGCCTTGTATTTGCTGTACAACCATGGAGGGGACAGCGAAAAAGTCCGGACCGCCGAAGAGCTGCTTCGATTCGTGGAGGATCAATTCGTCGTGTGGGAGAAGCCGAACGAAGGATGGAAGACCCTGAAGTTCCCTGGCGGACCGACCAAATATTCGCAATACGACGTCGACACCTGGTTCGCTCCCGCCGTCATTGAACAGTTCGGATTCGTCATCGTCGCGAGAGCTACCGCGGTTGTGATGAGGGTGTATGCGAAAGCGTACGAAGTTACGGGAAATGCGATCTATCTCGCCAAGGCGCGCTCCTTGGCTAATACGCTCGTGAAGACGCAGCAATTTCACGGCGGCGGCGAAATCCCGAGTTTCCCGATGTCGTCGAAACAAATCACTTGGACGAACAACAGCGTATATATCGCGCTCTTCCTCCTCGAGCTCGGAAGCCGCGTGGACGCGAATCCGGCCGTAAACAACCTCGAACTATCTCTTACCGGATCGATCTAATCGCCGAACCGCCGAACGGATTACCAGTCGGCGGTTTTTTCTTTTCCTCGCTTTAGGTGGCTGGGAGCTACGCCGAGGACGGCCTTGAATTGCTTAGAGAAGGCGAACGGATCGGTGAAGCCTAAAGCCGACGCCACGTCCTTCACCTTGTCGTCCGTCTCGAGGAGCAGTTCCATCGCCCGCTTCATGCGAAGCTCCGTCATATAATCATAGGGATTTTTACCGAATCGCTTCTTGAACATCGTTCGGAAATAATTGACGCTCAACCCGCTGCGCGCAGCCAATTGTTTCACGGAAGCCGGCCGATCGACGTGCTCATGCATCCATCGGATCGCTTTCTCCATTCGGAAATCTCCGAGTACGTCGGCGTCTCCCGCAGCGACCAGCTCCGCGTAAATTTCGATCAACAGCTGTACGATCAAGCTTCCGTACATGGCTTGCGTCAACTCCGAGTTCGGAGGTCGACGGGCCAACGATCCGAACAAGGAATGAAACACGGCGCCGTTCCTCGGTTCGAAAGCGAAGGCGAAAGGGGGTATCGTCCATTCTAAAGGAGCTTGGGAATCGTTGCGAACGAGACTGAACCGCACGAGCGACATGCTCGGCGGCTTCAACGGATTCAAGTGCCGACTGTGGCGGTACCCCGGGCTAACGAAGAACACCTTCCCGCGCGTCAGCTTCTCCACCCGGTCTCCGAATTCGTAAGATCCGTCCCCGGAGCGAACGTAGGCCATATGGAAATTGATATTGACCCGATCCCGGAACCCCCAGTTCGGCGGAAGGATGAAATCGTTCGTCACATCCAACCGCACGTGACATTCGATAGGCACCCGGGCCGCTATCGAGGAGATGCGTGCCGCATAACCTTCGGCCGACAGAGTGTTTTTCGACATGCTTTCACACTCCTGCACATGGAGTCGCTTACATATCAAGCATATAATATAATCAAAATTAATGCTATTATCCATATCCCGAACCGAGGTGCGAAGCGAAATGAAGCAACCGAACATCGTAATGATTTTGATCGACGATATGGGTTGGAAGGATTTAAGTTGTTACGGCAGCGATTTCTATGAAACGCCGAACCTCGACCGATTCGCGGAAGACGGCGTCCGTTTCACCGACGCATACGCTTCGTGTCCGGTTTGTTCCCCCACACGAGCCAGCGTTATGACCGGCCGGTATCCGGCGTCGGTCGGCGTCACCGATTGGATCGACTTCGGAAGCGGGATTCACCCCTGCAGAGGGAAATTGGTGGACGTTCCCTATTTGAAGTACCTACCGTTGGAAGAACGCACGATCGCATCCGTGCTGAAAGAAGCAGGGTATCGAACCTGGCATGTCGGCAAATGGCATCTAGGCGGGGAAGCGTATTCCCCTGACAAACACGGCTTCGACGCGAACGTCGGCGGTTGTCACTGGGGCATGCCGATCAACGGATTTTTCAGCCCCTACGGCATCCCCACGCTGGATGAAGGACCTGAGGGCGAATATTTGACCGATCGGCTCACGGACGAGGCGATCCAACTCATTCTTCAGAAGGATGACCGTCCCTTCTTCCTTAATCTTTGGCATTATGCGGTCCATACGCCCATACAAGCGAAGCCGGAGGATATTGAACGGTTCGCGAGGAAAGCCGAAGCGATGGGACTGGATTCTGTCGATCCGTTCGAGGTAGGCGAGTCTTTCCCCATGGAACACAAGAGGCATCTGAACGTCATCCGGAGAAAGCTGCAGTCCGATCCGGTATACGCCGCTATGGTGTATAACTTGGATTGGAACATCGGCAGACTGCTGAACGCGTTGGAACAAGCCGGGGCAGCGGAAAACACTTTGATCGTCTTCACCTCGGACAACGGCGGTTTAGCGACCTCCGAGGGATCGCCGACGTGTAACTTTCCCCTCCAAGAAGGGAAAGGTTGGATGTACGAAGGCGGCGTGCGCGAACCGCTGCTGATTCGCTGGCCAAGCGTCGCGAAGGGGGGAAGCGTATGTTCGGAGCCCGTCACCACCCCTGATTTGTTTCCGACGTTCTTGCAGGCGGCCGGAATCAAGTTCGTACCGGAGCCCGATCGACCGATCGACGGCGTAAGTCTCGTGCCGCTGCTGCAAGGCGGAGCGCTGGAGCGGGAAGCGATCTACTGGCACTACCCGCACTACGGCAACCAAGGCGGCACGCCGGGCTCGTCCATTCGCATGGGAACATACAAGCTAATCGAGTTCTTCGAGGATGGCCGATTGGAGCTGTACCATCTCGGCGAGGATGTGGAGGAGAAGCACAACCTCGTTACAGAGCGGCCTGACATTGCCGCACGCATGCACCGTCTGTTAACTTCATGGAGAGAATCCGTGGAAGCCAAAATTCCGCAAGTCGCGAATTCCTGAAAAACGAACAAGAGGGCTGGACGCACCAGCCCTCTACCTGTTCGTTTATCTATCGTAGCGGACTACCCCCGCTTCTTGCGCGTCATGACGTCGAAGATGACCGCCGCCGCCAAGACGCCGCCGCGAATCATGTACTGGTACGAAATTCCGACGCCCAGCAGGTTCATGCCGCTGGAGAGCGACGCCATGACGATCGCGCCGATAATGGCGCCCGTCACCTTGCCGACGCCGCCGGCGGAGGAGACGCCGCCGACGTATGCGGCCGCGACCGCGTCCAGCTCGAACAGCGTGCCGGCCGTCGTCGTCGCCGATTGCAGGCGGGACGTAAACAAGATGCCGCACAGCGCGGAGAGCATGCCCATCGAACCGAAGACGATATAGGTAATCTTCTTGACGTTAATGCCGCTCAGATGCGCGGCTTCCGGATTGCTGCCCACCGCGTAAATATGGCGGCCCGTGACCGTCTTCGTCGTGAAGAAGTGATAGACGACGACGACCAGCAGCATAATCATAACCGTCCAAGAAAATCCGTTGTAGCCTGCGAGAATCCAAGTAATATACGCGATGATGGCCGATACGAACGCGACCTTCAGCACGAAGATCGGCTTGGAGACGACTTCGAATTGGTACTTCAGCTTATTTCGGCGATTCGATACTTCGCTCCACACATACAATGCGATACCCGCCAGTCCCAAAATGAGCGAGAGCAGGTGCAGCCCGTTCACGACCATCAGCGACGGAATGAAGCCGTTGCCGATCGCGTTGAACGCTTCGTCTTTAATGATGATCGTGCCCGACTTCTCGGTAATTTGCAGCAAGGCCCCCCGATAGAAGAGCCATCCGGCCAACGTCGCCACGAACGCCGGGATGCCGATCTTCGCCACGAGCACCCCGTTGATCAAGCCGAGGACGACGCCCAGGACGAGAATGATCGGAATCGTGACCGCCACCGGCACGCCCATCTGCGTCAGGAGAATCGCCGCGATCGCGCCCATGAATCCGGCCGCGAAGCCGACGGACAAGTCGATGTGGCGGATGACGATGACGAGCGTCATGCCGACGGCCAGCACGGCGATATACCCCGTCGAATCAAGCAGGTTGCTTATATTTCGGGAGGACATGAACAGTCCGTCCGTAAGAACCGTAAATGTGAGCATAATAACGAACAAGGCGATGTACATGCCGTAGTCGCGAATATTCGTACGAATCAACGTCCGGGCTTCTTGGAAGAAGCCTGCCGGCGTTCCGGCCCTGACGGCCTCCGGCGCGCGATTCAATTCCATGGGGGATCCCTCCTATTGCGTCGCAAGCTGCATGATTTTTTCTTGATCGGCGTCGGCGATCGCCAGTTCCCCTTTGATCTCGCCTTCGGCCATGACGTATACGCGATCGCTCATTCCGAGCACTTCGGGCAGCTCCGACGATATCATGATGATGCTCATGCCTTCCCGAATCAGCTTGTTCATGATCGAATAGATTTCGAATTTAGCCCCGACGTCGATGCCCCGCGTCGGTTCGTCCAAGATCAGCAGCTTCGGCCCGACGAACAGCCACTTGCCGAGCGACACCTTCTGCTGGTTGCCGCCGCTTAATTTTCCGACCAATTGCACTACGGACGGCGCCTTGATATACATCGAGTTCTTGTATTCCGTCGCGACTTTCACTTCTTCGTTCTCGTTGATGATGCCGTTCGAGGCGATGCCGTACAGGTTCGCCGCGGAGATGTTGCTCTTAATGTCCTGGGCCAGGAACAGCCCGTTCCCCTTGCGATCTTCGGTGACGTACGCGATGCCCGCGCGAATCGCGTCGCTCGTATGCGCGAAGGCGCTCGGTTTGCCGTCGAGCAGCAGCTCGCCTTGCAGCTTGTATTCTTTGGGATTTCCGAAAATGCTCAGCGCCAACTCCGTCCGGCCCGAGCCCATCAAGCCCGCGATCCCGACGATCTCGCCTTTGCGTACGTGCAGGTCGACGTTCTTCGCGACCTTCCGGCCCAGCCCCGGATCGTATGCGCTCCAGTTCCGCAGCTCCAGAATTTTGTCGCCGAATTTCGAATCCGTCCGCTTGGGGTAGATGTCCTCGATTTCGCGGCCGACCATGTTTTTAATGATCGCGTTCTCCGTAATCTCGCCCTTGGCGCCGTCCAACGTGCAGATCGTCCGCCCGTCGCGAAGCACCGTCGCGGAATCCGCGATCGAGATCACTTCCTTCAACTTGTGGGAAATCATAATGCATGTGATGCCTTGCTGCTTCAGCTCCCGCAGCAGCTGCAGCAGATTTTCGCTGTCGTCCTCGTTCAACGCCGCCGTCGGCTCGTCCAAGATGAGCAGCTTTACGTCCTTGCTGAGCGCCTTCGCGATTTCGACGAGCTGCTGCTTGCCGACGCCGAGATCCTTCACGAGCGTCTCCGGATTGACGTTCAGCTTCACCTTCCGGAGCATCTCCTTCGCTTGAACGACCGTCCGGTTCCAGTCGACGAGCTTGCCTCGCTTCACCTCGTTGCCGGCGAAGATGTTTTCGTATACCGTCAGATCGGGGAACAACGCCAACTCCTGATAGATGATCGCGACGCCCGCCTTCACGCTGTCCGTAATTTGATGGAACTGCTGCACGGCGCCTTCGAACACGATATCCCCTTCATACGTGCCGTAGGGATAGACGCCGCTGAGCACTTTCATCAGCGTCGATTTGCCCGCGCCGTTTTCCCCGACCAAGCAATGAATTTCGCCCTTCCTCACTTTGAAATTCACGTCGGCCAGCGCCTTCACTCCCGGAAATTCCTTGGAAATCTGTCGCATCTCCAATATCGATTCGCTCATGGTTCGCCGAACCCCCTCTCCCCTGCCGCTTTCGCAAGAGCGGAATAGCGATAGAAGTAAGGCTCTACCGCTATTCCGTGCAGCGCTATAGTATTACAACCCGGTGAACTCGCTTGCTTCGTAATATTCGGAATCGATCAGTTCGCTCTTTACGTTCGCTTTGTCGACGACGATGACGTCGGTTTGCTTCGCTTTCACTTCGACGACGCCGTTGTCGTAGGAGCCCGTCGTCTCCGGCGTATTGCCGTCGAGGATCGTCACCGCCATGCCCATCGCGTCTTTCACGAGCGTCCGTACGTCCTTAAATACCGTCATCGATTGCTTCTCGTCGATGATATATTGGATGGACGCCTTCTCCGCGTCTTGACCCGTCACGACGAAGCTGGATACTGCGCTGTCGGAACCGAATACGTCGGCGATCGAACGAGCCGTGCCGTCGTTCGGCGCAAGAATCGCGACATCGCCCTTCAGTGCCGCGCTTGCCGCCGTCAAGTGCGTTTGCGCTTTGTTTTTCGCTTCGCTCGGATCCCAGTTCGTCGTCACTTGGCCGATGATCTTGCTCATCTCGTCGCGGGACAACTCGGCCTTCTCCTTAAGCGCTTCCGCTTCGCTCGAGTTGGCGATCTTGAACGTGCCGTCGGCGAGCTTCGGCTGGAGCACGCTCCATGCGCCTTCGAAGAACAAGAACGCGTTATTGTCGGATGCCGCGCCCGCATACAAGTACAGCGGTACGCCGGAGCCTTGCGCGTTGTCGATCAAGTATTGCCCCTGCGCCGCGCCGACCGCGACGCTATCGAACGTAACGTAGTAGTCCACCGCGTCCGTGTCGGTGATCAAGCGGTCGTACGCGATGACCGTAACGCCTTCCTTCTTCGCCGCTTCGACGGCCGCCGCCGCGGCCGCGCCGTCCTGCGGGCAGATGATCAAGACGTCGATGCCTTTATTGAGCAGCGTCTCGACGTTTTCCTTCTCCTTCGCGGACGAGCCTTGGCTGAACAAAATTTCGGTCGTGTACTCCGTGCCGGACAGCGCTTCCTTGAAGCGTTGTTCGTCCTGCACCCAACGCGGTTCGTCTTTCGTCGGCAGCACGATGCCTACGCTTACGTTGCCGCTCCCGCTTTGCCCGCACGCCGCGACGAGCGCGGAAACCACCATCACGAGTAACAATAATGCCACTGGTTTCATAAATCTTTTCATTCGACTTACCCCTCTCGGTCTAGTTCTTTTGTGTTGCTACACCGTAACTATATCACCGGGCGAGGGGGTTGAAAGCGCTGTCGTATAGCACTCTTTTAATATCGTCTTCACTTTTTTAACCTGGGCTCGACGGCGAAGGCGGCAGCAGTCGGAGTTGCTCCGACTGCTGCGGGTTGAGCGGCCGGCTGCGGCCCATTAGTCGGAGTTTCTCCGACTGCAGCAGGCCGAACGGCCGGCCAAGGCCCATTAGTCGGAGTTGCTCCGACTGCAGAGGGCCGAACGGCCGGCCAAGGCCCTTTAGTCGGAGTTGCTCCGACTGCGGCAGGCCGAACGGCCGGCCAAGGCCCATTAGTCGGAGTTGCTCCGACTGCAGCAGGCCGAACGGCCGGCCAAGGCCCATTAGTCGGAGTTGCTCCGACTGCAGCGGGCCGAACGGCCGGCCAAGGCCCATTAGTCGGAGTTGCTCCGACTGCAGCCGGCCGAACGGCCGGCCAAGGCCCATTAGTCGGAGTTGCTCCGACTGCAGCGGGCCGAACGGCCGGCCAAGGCCCATTAGTCGGAGTTGCTCCGACTGCAGCGGGCTCGACCGCTACAGTTCATAAAAAAACAGCGCCGGATTCGAAAACCCGACGCTGTGCGCTTCGTAAGCCGTCATTCTTTTACGTTCTTATACACGTCTTCCCTCGAATGAAAGCCGTCCGCGATGATCGTGTCGTCGATCGTCGCCCGGTCGACGGCGATCGGCGCCAGCAGGAGCGCCGGCACGTCGGCCTTCCCGTTCGGGATCGACCGGTTCGCCGTCACGGCGGCGCCCGACGCCAGCTTAACCGCCAGTTCTGCGGCCGCCTGCGCCAACGACTGGATCGGCTTGTAGACCGTCATCGTCTGGGTGCCTTCGACGATATGCTGCGCCGCGGTCAAATCCGCGTCCTGGCCGGCGACCGGAACCTTGCCCGCCAGCCCGCGCGTCGCGAGCGCCTCGATGACGGCGTCCGCCGTCGCGTCGTTCGCGGCGATGACCGCGTCGATGGCGTTGCCGTTCGCTTCCAAAGCGGCTTGCATATTCTCGAACGCGTTCGCCGGCTCCCAGTTTTCCGTCCATTGGTCATACACGATTCGAATGTCCCCGCTGTCGATCCGCGGCTGCAGTACGTTGAACACGCCCTGCTTCAACAGGCGCGCGTTATTATCCGTCTCCGCGCCCCCAATGTACGCGTAATTCCCCCGCGGCGCCAGCTTCGTGATCGCTTCCGCCTGCAGCTCTCCGACCCGTACGTTGTCGAACGACACGTACATATCGACGTTCGCGTTGCGCACCAACCGGTCGTACGCCAGCACCTTCACGTCGGCGGCATGAGCTTTCTGCACGATCGTCGCCATCGCCTCGGCGTTGTGCGGCACGATGACGAGCAGGTCGACGCCGCGGCTGATCAGCGTCTCCGCCTGCGCGATCTGCAGCGCGTCGTCCCCATCCGCCGCCAGAATGTCCACTTCCGCGCCAAGCGCCTCCGCCGCCGCTTTGAACAAATCCCGGTCCTTCCGCCAACGCTCCTCCAGCAGCGTATCCATCGAGAAGCCGATCTTTACCGGGCCGTCGGCCGGCGGGCTTTCGCCGTCCGTCGGACGCTCCGCGGTCGGCGCCGGCTCCGAAGCGGCACCGCCGTCTCCGTTCTCTTCGCAGGAGACGAAGAGACAGGCCGACGCAAGCAGGAGCAGCGCAAGCCACGCCGTCCCGCCGCGAACGCGAGAACGATTCACGGTCCGGCCCCCTTTCATTCTTTCGTCCCCTGCAGCAGCGCCTTCCGATATTCGGTGGGCGACAGCTCGCATAGCTTCTTGAACACCTTGCTGAAATAATTCGGATCGTGATACCCGACCTCGAACGTAATTTCCTTCAGGCTCTTCTCGGGGTCGGCCATCAGCTTCTTCGCCTTCTCGATGCGGCATTCCGTCAAGTAGTCGATGTAGTTGACGCCGAGCTGCTCCTTGAACATCTTGCTGATATAAAACGGGCTGAGTCCGACCCGCCTGCCGATCGCCTCCAGCGAAATATCCTCGTGGGAATGCTCCTCGATATACTGCTTGATCCGATAGATCGTATCCGGCGCTAAGCGATTATAATGCTCCGCATACGCCTTCTTCATTCGTTCCAGCAGGTGTCCGGTTTCGGCGCGAAGTTGCCGGAAATCTTGCGCTTGGAACGTATACGTCGGCGCTTCCGCCTCGATGCCGAGATCGTTCAGCGTGCGAGACGCGATCCACAGCAGCTCCAGCATGCGCTGCTGCGTCAGCACCAAATTCGCGCCTTCCCGCTCGTACCGTCCGATGACCTCCATTACGTTCTCCTGAACGGTATCCCAGTGCCCGAGCCGGATAGAGTCGAGCAGCTGCCTCTCCCGCTGCTTCGCGGCCTGACCGACGGAGAGACTGGCCGTTCCCTGCGCCGGAATGTCTTCATAGAATCGGTATTTAACGGCCATCGACGGGTCCATCGATGCGAGCAGCGATTCCTGATACGACTGGCGGATTTGGCCGAGCGAAGCGTACGGATTGCCGATCCCGACGAACCATCCCGATCCGGCGCCCGACGCGGCCGTCAACAGGCTCCGCGCCAAGGACATCGCCTGCGAGCGGAACGACCGATCGCTCTCGCGAAAGACGATGATCGGGATGCGCCTGCCGTTCATCGCGCCGACCCAGCCGCTGCCCGCTTGCCGCACCTTCTCCTTCACAGCCGAATACGACGATTCGGAGCCAGGGGGCAGCAGCACGCTCATGACGAACATCTCGTTCGCGGTCCGAATGTCCAGAAGACCGAGCAGCTCCTCCAGATGCACTTCGTGCACATGATCGAACAGCAGCTGCGTCACGACGTCGGTTTCGACGAGCGGCATCGCCTTCCTCAGCGCCGCCTGCTGCTTCTCGTTCCGTTCGAGCGACTTCCGCTCCTCTTCGATCTGCTTCCTCGCCTTGTCGACCGTCTCCACGATTTCGCGCGCCTTGCTAGGCTTAAGCAAGTAATCCTTCACGCCGAGCTTGATCGCTTGACGGGCGTAATCGAACGTATCGAACGCCGTCACCATAATAAACCGAATGTCGGGAAAGTCGGCCGCGATCCGCTCCACCGCCTCGAGACCGTTCATCCCCGGCATCTTGATATCCATTAAAATCAAGTCCGGCCGGAACGCCGCCGCCCGCTCCACCGCGATCTTCCCGTTCGACGCTTCCTCGATCTCGAGATCGGGACAGCCGTTCGATAAGATCGCGCGCAGCCCTTCCCGTTCGATCCGCTCGTCATCCACGATCAGGACCTTGAACATACGCTTCGCTTCTCCTTGTTTTCGGTAATTTCAAGACGATTTTCGTTCCCGCTCCGACGCCGCTCTCGATGTCCAGCACGTCCTCGACCGCATAAAACAGGCGCAGCCGCTTGACGACGTTGGCGAACCCGATGCCGGTCGAATGGCTTTCCGCTTCCGGCGACAGTCCTTCCAGCATTCTTTCCACGACGGACGGGGCGATGCCCGGCCCGTCGTCCTCGATCTCGACCGTTACCCGCTCCGGGCCGTCGGCGACCCGGAACCATATGACGCCCCCGTCCTCCCGGGGCTCGACCGCATGAATGACGGCGTTCTCCACGATCGGCTGCAGCGTCAGCCCCGGAAGCTGCACGTGCAGGCACGAGTCGTCGATGTCCGTATGAAATCGCAGCCGCTCCGAAAACCTCGCCTTCTGAATCTCGATATACTGCTGCAGCACGCGCACCTCGTCGTATAACGTCACCGAGCGATCCAATCGCTTCAGATTGTAACGCAGCAGGCTGGCGACGTTGACGAGCAGATCGCTCGTCTCCTCCGAGCCTTCCAAGTAGGCTTTCTTGGAGATCGTATCCAGCGTGTTGAACAAGAAGTGCGGGTTGATTTGGCTTTGCAGACTGCGCAATTGGCTTTCTTGAAGCAGCAGCTTGCTTTGCTGGAGTTCCTTTTCCAATTGAGCCTTCTCTTGGATTTCTAGAAACAGATGGTTGATGTTGATCCGCATGCGATCGAACATCTTGGCGAGGAACGACATCTCGTCGTTCGACGCTACCTCGATCTTGAGGTCGAACCGTCCCCTGGACAGCTCCTTGGCCGCTTGGATCAAAGTGAATACCGGCTTCGTGATGCTGGACGAAAACCAATACGCGAACAGCGCCAGCGAAAACGTGATCAGCAGAAGCAGCCACAGACCTAGCCGCTTTAGCGCCTCCGACTGCTCGATAATCCCGCGGTAGAACCGTTCGTACGTCTTCAACTCCTTGTCGATCAAGGCGAGCGTCATCTCCGAAATATACTTCGAGATGCGCGTCGCCTCCGAGAACGTCCGACCCGACGCTTCCGCGTCCTTCAGATCGTGGAACAACAACGTTCGATCCGTCGTCTCGACGAGACTGTCGATCAGATGGAGATAACTGCTCATCTCGAAATCGTTGTCCGCGTTGCGGAGACGGCTCGCTTCGGACTTCGCCCGGAGCATGGCGTCTCGGCCCGCCTGCAGCTGCGCCAAGCGATCCGTCGTCGGCGACAACAAATAGTTGTTTAACGAAGCGACCAGCTGCTGACTCGCGACCGTCGCTTCGTTCATGCGCAGGTAGCGCTGCAAAATGTCGTTGTAACGGTCCTGCGTCTTCTGGTTGTAATAGGTCAGCGCGCCCCAGATGACCGCCATGATCGTAAGGACGACCGAGGCGAGAATCCATATTTTTTTCTGTATGCTCGTCGTCATGGGGCGTCCGTCGCCTTCCGCATGCGAACGTCGGTGAAATAGCCGTTCGTATCGAGCGGCACCGTCTCGCCGTCCAGCCAGCGCACCATCAGTTCGACGCTGCGACTCCCCATCGCTTCGGGCGACTGCTCGATCATGCCGTCCAGCTTCCCTTCCTTCAGGAGCGATGCCGATTCCGGGCCGTCGTCGAACGTATAGATATGATAAGGCTCGATTCGCGAGCGCTTCCCGATTTCCTGTATCATGCTCTCGGCGATATTGGCGTTGAGCGCGACGAAGGCGTCCGCCTCGGGGTGCCGGTTCATGACGTCTCGCGTAGCGGCGATGACCTGCTCCCTCGGATCGGCCGTCTCCGTATACACCGTGACGATCTCAGGGTATTCGTGAAGCGCGTTCAGAACGCCGTCCAACCGCTGCTTCTGGTAATGCTGCTGCCGGCTGCCGCCGAGCAGGACGACCGTCCCTTCCGGCCCCATGTCGGCCGCCAGCTCCCGGCCGATCATCCGCCCTGCCGCATAATGATCGGACCCGACGTACGTCCTTCTTAGGCTTTCCTGCATCGGCACGTCGTTCGCCACCGTAATGACCGGGATGCCGTACAGACCCGCTTGGATTTTCGTCAGCGCCTTGAACTCCGCCGTGTCTAATCCTTGTACGATGATGCCGTCGACCTTCGAGGCGATGGCGAGTTCGATCCGCTTCAGGAAATCGTCTTCGTTCTTGCCGTAGCTTCCCCATACCTGCAGGCCGACGTCGTCCTGCGCCGCCCGCTCCAGCGCTCCTGCGCCGACGCGATCCCAGAACGGGGTCTCGAGCTCTTGCGTAATGAGCAGCAGACGATAACGAGCTTGCTGCTCGTCCAAGGCGCGCGGCAGCGGCCAGCCGGCGCGGAACGCCTGTCCCGCCGAGACGAACGTAAAATAGCATAGGACGAAACCGATCAATCCCAACAGGATGACAGCGGTTTTGCGCAAAGCGACGCCCTCCTTCGACTGGATGACTTAGCTTCATCATATCATCTTCGGACGAATTCTCAATTCGATACGAAGGACACGTCTTCCCGTGTGGGAAAACGTGCCCTTCGGTGCGTGCGCCCGCCCGACCTCGAAACCGTTACGGCTGCGGAGGCGTCGGCCGCTCGCCTAGAGAAGGTCGGCGGCCGCCGCCGCCGAATCCGCCGGGTCCGCCGGACTGGGCTTCCGTCGCGCCCGTCTCGTTCAACCAAGTGACGGACTGCGAAACTTCGAAAGATACGATCTCGCTGCCCCCCGAATAGAGAATGTAACTTTCGCCTAGCTTCATCTCCGGCGAACTGACGATGATCGTCCGGAACTCCTTCGTCGGCGCGACCGCCGCGATCTCGTTGCCTGCGGCGTCCTCCAGACGAACCGTCGTACCGGCGGCTTGCGTCTGCGGGAACGTCATAAGAATGGACGCTTGCGTCGAAACGTCGGACGGCGCCGAAGCCATGCCCGAGCTTCCCGCGGCGACTAACGTGCCGCCCTTCAGCTCGAAGGAGCCGTTATAGTCCAAGGCTCCGTTGCCGGCGGAGGTCGGGCCGTATACGACGACGGCGCCGCCGCTCATCTCGATCGAGCCGTTCGAATCCAAACCGTCCCCTTCCGCATCCACGATCAAAGCACCGCCCGTAATGACGAGCTTGTAGTCTCCGGTCTCGGCGAACGTATCTACTCCCGGACGCCCGCCGGCCGAAGAACCGTCGTTACCGCCCGCGACGTTCACGCCGTCGTCGTCGGCCGCGACGCGAACGTCGCCGCCGGCGATCGCGACGACCGCGCTCTCGATTCCCTCGTAGCTCTTCGCGATGACGAGGCTCCCGCCTTCGATAACGATCGAGGCGTCGGCATGGAGCCCGTCGTCGCCGGAGGAGACGCTCAGCTCCCCGCCGCCGATCGCGATCGTTCCGTTGCTGTGGATCGCGTCGTCGGCCGAATCGATCGAGAACGTACCGGCGGTCGCCACGATATGGGACGCCGCTTTGATCCCCTTCATACTTACGGCGTCCGTTGCGGTCGCGGACGGCGCCGCCGATTCGGCCGGCTGTCGAGCTCCCATTCCTTTGCCCCAGGCTTGATCATCCGTATGCGCCTCGCCGTTCGCGCTGCCGCCCCCGGAGACGATGTCGAACGAGCCGCCGTCGACCCTTACCGACGCGGCCGCCTGCAGCCCGTCGCCGCCGGCGTCGATGACGAACGCGCCGCCTTCGATCGCGATATTCCCTCTTCCTTCTTCCGCATCGTTCGTCGACTTCAGCCCGTCGCCTCCCGCTTCGACCGTCAGCGAGCCGTCTTTGACCGCCAACACATCGCGTCCTACGACGCCGTCGTCGGCTGCGTGCACTTCGATCGCGCCGCTAACGATTTTCAAGTCGTCTCGGCTCGATAAGCCGTCCTTGTAATTGCCCTGTACGACGAGCGATCCGGTCCCGTTCACGACGAGATCCGCCTTGCTGTACACGGCGGCGTTCGGCGCGTCTTCGGCCATATCGGCATACGTCTCGCCGTCCGACACGACGTTCTCCGTCCCTTCTTGTAACGTCAAGAACACCTTCTCTGCCTCTACGATCCGGATCGCCGCGCCGTTCTCGTTATGAATGTCCGCGCCGTTCAAGACGAGCCGCACCTTCTCTTCGTTCGAAACCTCGACGACGATGCCGCCGTCGCTTAGCTTTCCGCTTAACGCGTACGTCCCTGCGGCCGTAATTCGCACCGGCCCCGCTTCGGCATTCAAGTCGATCGCAGTCGGGCTTTCCGCGCTCCAATCCGCGGCGAGATCTTCTTCCTCGTATGCCGCCTGGGCGGGCAGATCCGCAGCGACGACCGCCGACGTTTCGGCGCTCCCGTTCGCTTGCGCCGCCGCGGTCTCCGCAACCGCGGCCGCAGCCGACGTCGACGTCGGATCCTCGTCGCCGCCGCACGCGGACAACGCCGTGGCGAAACATAAGAGTAAAGCCCATAGCTTGAACCGTTTATTTTCCATTTTCATATCGTTCGTCCTCTTTTCGTATCGATTTAGATTTCGTTCGCCGTCGGCGTCATCGTCAACGTAATGTCCAAATTCCCGTTCCGGCACCGGATAGCGTCCAGAAACTCTTTCTGATTCGTTGCCTGGTCCATCGCGACGGCGTACACCAACTCGTATAAGCTGCCTAACTCGGTCGTCCGGACTTTCCTCAGTTCATAGGCGATGCCGAACGTGCGGAACACTTCGGCGAACGCCTCTTCGTATCCCAAATCCTCCGGGATCGTCACCTTCAAGAGTCGTTGCGTCGTCTTTCGTTCGCCGAACTTGAAGAAACTCAGAAGGAACATTAAAGCGCAGAGCAGCACGGTAAACAGAACGGCGTAACCGAAGCTGCCTACGCCGACGGCGAGACCGGCCGCCATCGTGAACAACACGTACGCGATGTCCTTCGGGTCTCCCGGCGCGCTTCGGAACCGGATGATGGAGAACGCGCCGGCCAGACTGAACGCTCTGGCGATATTGCTGCCGATGAGCAGGATAATAATCGCGACGATCGCAGGCAGCAGCATCATGGTCAGCGTGAAATTCGGCGAGTAGGCGTTGCGGTTGCTGGTCTTCATGTACGTAAAGCTGATCGCGCCTCCTAGTAAGATAGACACCAGAATCGTAGTCAACGCATGGGACAACGTCAGCGCCGGCGTCGTCGCGGCGGCGGCGGACGAGAATAGGGATTCGATAGATTCAAGCATAAATGGCGGCCTCCTTAACGATCTTTCCGTTCGCTGCGTATTTCTTGTATTCGTTGCCGTATTTCGAGAAGCTTGTCCGGAACATCCGATGCTCGGACAACATCCGCGACAGCCACATCGGAATCGTCTTCTCCGCTTTCACTTCCATCAACCAACGTCCCGGTTCGAGCAGCGGCTCGCCGTAATCCCCGTCCTCGAGCCTCAGGTCGTACCGGCGCGACCGAATATTCGTGTCGAACGTAATGCGCAGATCTCGGTTGCCGATGCAGAACATCGCCTTCCGTTCGTAGGCCAGATACACCTTCGGCTCAAGCTCGTATCGCTGCAAGAAATAATGAATCTCGTGCAGCACTTGCGTATTCATGTAATCCTTGTGCTCCGGCTCGACGCCCGTGCGTACGAATTCGAACGCTTCGTCGAGCGTTAAAGACGTCCTTCGCTTGTTGACTAAGCCGAACACCTTCTTCTTAAGCTCCAAGTAACCCTTGGCGCCCGGCCTCGGGACGCCGTAAGCCCGGAGTCGAAGCTTCTCCTTGTACTTCGGTTTGGAGAGGCTCTTGCGAATCAGCGCGTCGTTCGAGGTGTCGAAATAGATGTTGCCGATCGAATAATACGGATGCCGCTTGTTATATTCGTCGAGCTCCATATATTCGAGCAGCCGATCGTACACGCGCCGATAGGCCGCGTCGTCCAGCAAATATTTGTTTTCGTACCGGTTAAACACTTCGATCGCCATCTTGGGCTGCACTCCTTCGTTTCATTTACATAACGGATTGTAGCCCCCTTGCCTGAATCGACCCTGAACCTTAGTTGAACGTAAGCTGAACGTTTGAAGCGCTCATTCGCGATGTAGCCGCGACGATGCCAAGGCGCGCGAGAACGCAAAAAAGCGGGGTTCGCATCGACGCGAATCCCGCCCTCTTTTCGAAGTGCCGTATATTTCATAATGAATTCCATAACATAACGTTAACCTATCGACATGATACACATTCCAACATCGGGAGAGACCGCAATGAAGACAGCAACGATCGATCGAACCGATACGCGAACGAAAAAGCTCACCGCTGCGGAAGCATCCGCTCTTTGGCTCCAATACCTAGGCGATAGCATGTCGGTATGCATGTATAAGTATTTTATGCAAATCGTCGACAACCAAGAGATCAAACCGATTTTGTCGTTCGCCCTGCAGTTGTCCGAAGACCATATCAAGAAAATTAGCGCATTTCTGGAGGGATCGAACTTCCAAGTTCCCCTCGGATTCACCGAGAAAGACGTCAATCTTGAGGCCCCGCGTCTCTTTTCCGACCAATTTTTACTTTTTTACTCCTACATCATGACGATCCATGGATTGACCGCCTATAGCTTAGCCTTAACAAGCTCCGAGCGGGAGGATCTCCAAAACTACTTTTTCGAATGTACCGTAACGGCGAAACAATTGTTTCAAAAAATCATGAAGGCATCGACTTCTCAGCCGCTGTATTCGGGATTTCCTTCGATCCCTTCGCCTTCAGGAATCGAATTTATCGAAACGACGGGGATCGTCGCGAATTTATTCGGGGATAAGAGACCGCTCAATTCCTCCGAAATCAGCAACCTCTTTTTCAATTCCAAGAAAACCGGCTTCGTCCGGTCGTTAAGCAAAGCGTTCAGCCAAGTGGCGGAGCATGACGACGTTCGCCAATTTATGTTGAAAAACGTGAAATTAGCGGGGAAGGATGCCGACAGCTTCGACGAAATCCTTAAGCAAGACGGCCTGCCGATTCCCAAGAAATGGGATGGGGAAATCACGGACTCCACGGTCAGCCCGTTTTCGGACAAGCTGATGATGTTTCATGCAGCCTTCTTAGTAAATACGGCGCTTACCTATTATGGAGCGGCCATCGGCGCCAGCTTGCGATCGGATATGATCTTAAACTACAAGCAAGTTTTTAACCACGCGATGCAAGCCGGCGCTCTTTGCTACAACCTCATGGTCAAACACGAATGGTTAGAAAAACAACCGGAAGCGACGGGCGAGTAATCCCCTGCGAAGCGAGGAGTCAGGACGGCGTTAAGAAAGACAGCTTCGAGACGACGCCTTCGTCGACAAGGAGTGCCTCATGAACGCTTGCTTCGCGGTTCGCATCTGTTGCGCGGAGGGCTGGCGGAAGAACGCGTCCGTCCGGTAAAGCTCCGCCAGCGCATCCTTCGCAGCCTCGGCCGCCGACGCTTCGTCCCCCAACAGGTACATCGCAATCCGGTACCCGTACACCTCGTACTGCTTCAGCACGTCCGCTTTCGCGGGCAACGCTTCTGTTCTCGTGATCGAGTCCCTCCTTCCTCTCCTCGGTCATACGATAAACCGGTACCCTGATCCCCATACCGTCCCGATATATTGGGGTTTGGAAGGGTTGTCTTCGATCTTCTCCCGGATTCGGGCGATGTGAACGGTAACCGTCGACGCATCGCCGAGCGCATCCATGCCCCACACCCGTTCGAACAGCGCTTCCTTGTCGAACACGCGGTTCGCATGCTGGAGAAGAAACAACAGCAGCTCGTATTCCTTCTGCGCCATCGCGACTTCCTTCCCGTTCACGAACACTCTTCTGGCTTCCTTATGAATTTCGAGTCCTCGCACCGTCAGCTTGGCGCCTTCTCGTTCTTTCCCGAACCGTTCCTTCATTCGCTCGTACTTATTCAAGTGTGCGTTCACCCGCGCCACAAGCTCGCCGGAACTGAACGGCTTTGTAATATAATCGTCGGCGCCGAGACCGAGCCCGTTCACTTTATAAATTTCTTCCGCTCTGGCCGAGACGAGGAGGACGGGAATGTCCTCCTTCTCCCGAACCGCCTTCAGCACCTCGAAGCCGCCGACGCCGGGCAGCATAATGTCCAGCACGATCAGATCGAACCGTTCCCGTTCCATGAGCGCCAATCCGTCCGTTCCGTTATCGGCGATCGTGACGGAATACCCGCTTAGTTCCAAATAATCCTTCTGCAAATTCGCGATACTCGGATCGTCTTCTACGATCAAGATTCGTTTCACGATCATCACCGGCCTCGTTATAACATTCTAAGCGATATCATGACGCGGGTGCCTTCCCCGACGTTGCTTCGAGCCCATATTTTCCCTTCGTGCCCCTCGACGATCTGCTTCGCGATCGCGAGACCGAGCCCGCTGCCTTCCGCGCTTTTCCTGGACGGGTCGGCTCGATAAAACCTCTCGAAAATGTGCGGCACGTCTTCCTCCGGAATGCCTTGCCCGTTGTCGCGAATTTCCACGACCGCGGACGACGACGTCGCTCGCAGCACGATCGTTACGGCTCCGTCGCCCTTCTTCATATACTTCTTCGCATTGTCGAGGATGTTCTGAACGACCCGCTTCATCCGTTCGCGATCGATAAACACGAGCACCTGTCCATTCAGCTCGCTTCGCAGCGTCAGTCGCAGGTTCGCCTGTTCGTATTCGTAACGGTGATCCTCGACGCAATCCGTGAAATACCGTTCGAGGTCCGTTCGTTCCATGTGGTAGGGCAGCTGATTCAGGTCCAGTCTGGAATAGAGAAGCAAATCGTCGATCATGGCGTTCACCTGCAGCGCCTTCGAACGGGCCGTCTCCAAGTAATCCCGTACCTTATCGGGCGTATGCGCGACCCCATCTAGAATTCCCTCGATATACCCGCGAATGGAAGTGACGGGCGTCTTCAAATCATGCGAAATGCTCGACACGAGAAAGCTTCGATTCTCGTCATATTTGTGCTGAATGTAAATCGATTCCTTCAGCTTGATTCGCATCAGTTCCAGCGTCCTGCACAGCTCTCTGACTTCCCCTTCGCCCTCCTCCGCGATGCCCCCGTCCAAATCTCCTTCGCTGATTTTCACGGCGGCGTCCCTCAGACGAGAGACCGGCTCGATCACGCCGCGCGAGAACCGGTAGGAAACCCACAGATTCAACAGCAGGAACGTCAGGAAGAAGACGCCGAGCGTCACGACGCCTAGGAAAAGGTAGAAGTTCGACTTCAGCTTCATCGGGGCGAGCAACAGCAGAACGCCATCTTCCCCCGAGGCAAGCTTGTATTCGGCTTTCGCGAACATATACGTCGTTCCGGCAAGCTCCAGCGTATCCAGCCCCCCGGCATGCTCCGACAACAACAAGCTCCGCTCGACGTCGACGGCGCTCATCGGTCCCGTCGCGTACAACACCGTTCGATTGCGGACGATGACCGCGTTCGCTCCGAGCATCTCGACGCGGTCCGTCAGCTGTTGCAAATATCGTTCCTCGAGCAGCCGATCGAAATCCATCGATGCCGCTTCGTTCTTGATTTCTCCGATTCCCGCGCGGGTCTCGAATATTCGCTGCATGTCGTTCAGGTTCGCCTCCGGGCCTACCGCTCTCGTATACACCGCGACGAAGATGACGGCGGAGAGGAAGGCGAAAGCGAACGCTCCCAGCATCGCTAGGGCATTCATCGCGAAAAACCGTTTGGTTACCTGCATTCGGACGACCTTCCTATAAGTCTTTACGGTCGAATAACGTATACCCCGCGGTAAACAGCATAACGCCGAACCCCGTCATAATCAAACCTTGCCGAACGATCTTAAAGACGTTGATGTTCTCCGAAATCCACAGCGCGTGCCAATCGAACATGGACGTGATGAGGAAGCTGGAAGCATTCGGAAAGACGACGCTTAAGAACAGGAAGCCGAGAAACAGAAGCACCGATAGGAAGAAGACGGCTAAACCTCCCCGAATAACGTTCGACAGCAATACGACGAGCAACGAAAACACGAAGACGGGAAGGAACGTTACGCCGTAAGACAACATCACTCTCGCTACCCCGCCCCAACCCGCGGTCGACGGATTGAAGAGGAGCCCCGCAGCCAAGGAAAGCGCCATAACGAACAGCAGACTCGCCGCAATGAAGACGGCGACGGTAGCCGCCTTCGCGCTGAACGCCCCGAGGCGGGATACCGGTCTCGCGAGCGTAATCTTCATCGTGTTGGACGAGAATTCGCCGTTAAACATATCGATCGCGACGAACGTCGCGAATAACGGCAAGAGCGTATAGGAAAAGGCGGACAACACGACCAACGGAAATTCGGTCCCTCCCGCGATCCGCAGCCCGAGTCCGTGCTTCGCCGCGGTCACCGCGATTTGCCCGATTACGACGGCAAGGATGGCCAAGATCGCCGCCGCGTTCATCTTCTTTCGCTTGAACAGCTTGAACATTTCGTTGCGGAAAGCGGCTTTAAACCCTTCCATGTCGCTCCACCTCGCTTACGAAGTAATGTTCAAGCGAGGCGTAATCGCTTAGAATGTTCTTCGTGTAATCCTCGTTCACGAGCTTTCCGCCGTAGACGACGCCGATCCGGGTGCAGGTCAGCTCCACGTCGTGAATCAAGTGGCTAGAGATGAAGAACGTCGTGCCTTCCTCCTCCGAGAGCCGCTTGATCAATCTCCGCATATCCAGCATCCCCTCGACGTCCAAGCCGTTCAGCGGCTCGTCCAGAATCAACACCTTCGGGTTGGACAAGATCGCGGCCGCGACTCCGAGCCGCTGCTTCATCCCGAGCGAGAATTTCCGAGATTTTTCGTTCTTATATTTCAGCATGCCGGTGATTTCCAGGCACTCGTCGATTCTTCGTTGATCTACATGAGAATAAAATCGGGCGAATACCTTCAAGTTTTCGTTCGCCGTTAAGTAAGGGTACGATTCCGCGGTTTCGATAATACAGCCCACGTGCTTCATCGCTTGGACATAGTCCGTCTGCACGCTCGTTCCGAAAATTTTCGCTTCGCCGCTGTCCGGCTTCATTAACCCCGTCATCATCTTCATGGCGGTCGTCTTCCCGGAACCGTTCGGTCCCAGAAACCCGAATATGTCCCCTTCGTCGATCGATAGGTGTAAATCGCGCATGCCCCGGCCGTTCGGATACATCTTCGTCAGACCGATCATTTCGATCGCTTTCGCTTTCCTCATCGTTGGCCACATCTCCCGAAACGTTGACATGGCTGTCCCTGCGACGCGCAGCGCCGCTGGGACAGCCTCTATTTTCTACTCTTCGAACACCCGGTTGAACTCTCCGTTGAAATGCGGTTTATCGTTGGAACGGTACGAGCTGTCGTCTATGATTTCGATCTGCAAGTTGAGATAAAGCTTGCCCGCGCCTCCCGGAGACAACTGGCCGTACTCTTGCTCGCCTTGCGCGTTGGCGTACGTGAAGAACGACATCGGCTTGGAACCGTCCGGCTCGTATTCGAACGTGAAGTCGTACGGTTCGCCGTACTCCGACTCGAATCCGGGCTTGACCGTTTCGGAATACTTGCCCGATACTTTATCTCCGTCCACGCCCGTGATCTCGAGCGTTCTTTCGCCGATCTTCAGGAACTTGCCGTCCTTCTCCATGACGATGTCGTTCCGGTAGGTTCCTACATACATTTCCGTAATGCCCGATTTGCCGACCTTCTCGAACGCCGCATTCCGAAGATCCGGCGCCTCGACCGATGTCGTCCCTACGTCCGTCAAGGATACGATCACGCTCATCGTCATATCGTGAACGGCGCCGGAGGCGTCTTTCCCGGACAAGATCACTTCGCCCGTCGCCTGCTCCAACAAGCCCGTCTCGCTCTCTACCGCCGTTCCGGTTACCTTCTTCACGAAGACGTCGCTGGTCAACTCGGGCAGACGCTGATTTTCGCCCCTATACCCTTGCTCGTTCACCAGCTGCATGACCCCGAAAGAAGCCACGGCATTGACGACGGCAGGCACCTGCGCCTCGGTTAAGCTGCCCGAATACGTTACGGCTCCGTTCGTCGACTCTTCGACCTGCACCTGATCCTTCAAATTGCCGACCAAGGCGTCCACGATGCGTTCGAATTCGGCGGCCCCGCGTTGGTTGAACGGATTCTTATACGAGCTCTGCTCCTGAAGGTATTCCTCCGGGTAATCCATGACGTAATATTTCTCTTCCGTGTCGTATTTCCAAATCGAACGTTCCCGATCGGTATACGAATACCTCGTCGTCGTCGGTTCGCCGGCGCCGTTCTGCGTCGAAGAAGTTTCTTCCGACGCTTGCTTCACCATGTCGATCTTGTTCACAGTGGACGAGTGCAGCAGGATCCGGTCGTTATCCTTCAATGTGTAGGACGTTTGGAGCGTGAAATTGTTCGTCCCCGACTCCAACTGCGCGGCCGTATGCTTCGTCGCGTCTTTGAGCCGGTCGTAGCCGGTGCCGAGCGCCATATCCGCGAGCGCCGTCGATACGAAGACACAGGCGCCGAGCGCGAAGGCGACGACAGGGATCGCTTTCTTGCTGACTTTCATGGGATCTCTCCTTAAGTAACGGCTTGTTTAGGGGAAACGTTTCCTCTTGTTATTCATTATAGTCAACGCCCATTGAATCCTTCTAAAGGAACTATTAACAGTTTATTAACTCGTAGAATGCAAAAAAAGAGCCAAGCTCGTCGGCTTGACCCTTTTTCCATATATAAGTATCGGGACGACACGATTCGAACATGCGACCCCCTGGTCCCAAACCAGGTGCTCTACCAAGCTGAGCTACGTCCCGTTGTTTTTACATGTGGAGCGGACGATGGGATTCGAACCCACGACCCTCGCCTTGGCAAGGCGATGCTCTACCACTGAGCCACGTCCGCTTATGTAGGGAATGCGGTTGAGAGGACTCGAACCTCCACGAGCGTACGCCCACTACCCCCTCAAGATAGCGTGTCTGCCATTCCACCACAACCGCATAAGAAACAAAGTGAGCCATGAAGGACTCGAACCTTCGACACCCTGATTAAAAGTCAGGTGCTCTACCGACTGAGCTAATGGCTCGTATTCATAATGGCGTGCCCTAAGAGATTCGAACTCCTGACCTTTTGATTCGTAGTCAAACGCTCTATCCGGCTGAGCTAAGGGCACGCGTCGTTTGGAGCGGACGATGGGATTCGAACCCACGACCCTCGCCTTGGCAAGGCGATGCTCTACCACTGAGCCACGTCCGCGAATCGTAATGGTGGGGGATGATGGATTCGAACCACCGAACTCGTAAGAGAAGAGATTTACAGTCTCCCGCGTTTGGCCACTTCGCTAATCCCCCATGGGACAAATCGATGTTGCTTGGAAAATGGTGGCTTGGGACGGAATCGAACCGCCGACACATGGATTTTCAGTCCATTGCTCTACCGACTGAGCTACCAAGCCGTAAAAATGGCGGAGCCGACGGGATTCGAACCCGCGGTCTCCTGCGTGACAGGCAGGCATGTTAGGCCTCTACACCACGGCTCCGCGATGAAGAATTGGTTGCGGGGGCAGGATTTGAACCTACGACCTTCGGGTTATGAGCCCGACGAGCTACCGGACTGCTCCACCCCGCGACGATATAAAAACTTATGGTGGGCGCTGACGGGATCGAACCGCCGACCCTCTGCTTGTAAGGCAGATGCTCTCCCGGCTGAGCTAAGCGCCCCTATTTGTAGGGTGTATCATGGTGACCCGTAGGGGATTCGAACCCCTGTTACCTCCGTGAAAGGGAGGTGTCTTAACCCCTTGACCAACGGGCCGTATATATTATGGCAGAGAAAGAGGGATTCGAACCCTCGAGACGCTTTAGACGTCTACACGATTTCCAATCGTGCTCCTTCGACCGCTCGGACACTTCTCTATTGAAACATGGTGGGCCTTAGTGGACTCGAACCACCGACCTCACCCTTATCAGGGGTGCGCTCTAACCAGCTGAGCTAAAGGCCCTCGCAAAAAAACGGATTATGCTGATGAAGGGATTCGAACCCCCGACCTACGCATTACGAATGCGTTGCTCTACCAGCTGAGCTACATCAGCATGCGTTGTTTCCGCCAAGAAACAACAATATGTTGCGTTCAAGGAGTCTTGCCCCCTGAAAACTGGATGCGAAACAATTGTACACTCCGAATATGTTGGATAAGTCCTCGACCGATTAGTATTCGTCAGCTCCACGCGTTGCCGCGCTTCCACCCCGAACCTATCAACCACGTCGTCTACATGGGGTCTTCAAGCAGGGAAATCTCATCTTGAGGGGGGCTTCACGCTTAGATGCTTT
>NZ_VCIW01000025.1 GCF_005765165.1 Paenibacillus antri
CCCTTGGGTATCTACCCCCTCATCGGTTCGAAAAGGAATACCATAAGCAACTCCAGGCTTCATAGACTTGTGTCCACTTTCTTGACAGAAGTCCAAAACCGCCGGTCCAAGCGCGGATTCGCGCTTACAAGCGGAAGCTTCCGTCTAAACCGCCGGTATAAGCGCGGATTCGCGCTTAAAAGCGGAAGCTTCCGTCTAAACCGCCGGTCCAAGCGCGGATTCGCGCTTACTTGCGGATACCTCCGTCTAAACCGCCGGTATAAGCGCGGATTCGCGCTTACAAGCGAAGCTTCCGTCAAAACCGCCGGTCCAAGCGCGGATTCGCGCTTACAAGCGGAAGCTTCCGTCTAAACCGCCGGTATAAGCGCGGATTCGCGCTTACAAGCGAAGCTTCCGTCAAAACCGCCGGTCCAAGCGCGGATTCGCGCTTAGAAGCGGAAACCTCCGCCAAAACCGCCGGTCCAAGCGCGGATTCGCGCTTAAAAGCGGAAACCTCCGCCAAAACCGCCGGTCTAAGCGCGGATTCGCGCTTGCTAGGCGGTGCCCCCCCCCCCCCCCCCCCCCCCCCCCCCCCCGCCTCTCCGCCGAGCGTAGCGCCGATGCGCATGACGGAGGAGCCGGCGCAAAAATGCCGTTACAGCCCGCCCGCCGGATGGTAAAATATACAAAACATTCACGAATCGGAGGGCGATGACGATGAAACGCGTGCGAATCGCAGGAACGGACTTGGTCGGCTCGTCGCTGGCGCTCGGCGGAGTTCCGCTCGGCAGCCGGCTGGATCGGGAGGCGTCCTTCGCGTTGATGGACCGCTACGTCGACGCGGGCGGCAACATGATCGACACGGCCGAAGTGTACGCCAATTGGCTGCCCGGCGAGACGAGCGTAAGCGAGAAGACGATCGGCGCTTGGATGAAGGCGAGGAACAACCGCAACGCGCTGATCGTCACGACCAAGGGGGCGCACCCGCGCATCCCGACGATGCATATCGCGAGAATGTCGCCGCAGGAGATCGCCCGAGACATCGAAGACAGCTTGAAGCGGCTGCAGGTGGACACAATCGATCTGTATTGGCTGCACCGCGACGACCGCGACAGACCCGTGGGGGACATCCTCGAGACGTTGAACGAGCAAGTCCGGGCGGGGAACATCCGTTATTTCGGCTGCTCGAACTGGACGGCGGAACGGATCGGGGAGGCGCAGCGATACGCGGCCGAGCACGGCGTGCAAGGCTTCTCGGCGAATCAGCCGATGTGGAGCGTCGCCGCCGTCGACGCGGCGAAGTTCCAGGATCCTACGCTCGTTGCGATGGACGAGAAGATGCACCGCCTTCACCGAACGTCCGGCCTAACGGCGATTCCGTATTCGTCCCAGGCGCAAGGCTTGTTCGCGAAGCTTCAGGACGGGCGGCTCTCTCTCGACGGCGATGCGGAAGGAGTCGCGCCTCACTATCGAACGGAGGACAACCGGAGGAAGCTGGAACGCATCCGGACGATCGCGGAGAACAAGTCGCTCTCCTTCACGCAAATCGCGTTGGCGTATTTGACGTCGCAGCCGTTCCCGGCGATCCCGATCGTCGGCTGCCACACGGAAGAGCAGCTCCTGGACTGCCTAACGGCGGACGAGACGCGGTTTACGGAGGAAGAGCTGGCGTACTTATCCTAATCAACGAAACGAAAGACGGCGGACAGGGCGCAAACGCCCCGACCGCCGTCTTTCAATTCTACATCCTCGCCGTCACATATCCCATCTTGGTCGAGATGCGGTCGGCGACTTCGATCAAGACGCCCGCCAGCTCGCGCTCCCGCTCCGGCAAGCGGATGTCCGAGAGCGGGCCGGACAAGCTGATCCCCGCCACGACCTTGCCGCTTCGTCCCCGCAGAGGCGCCGCGATGCAGGCCCTTCCGAGCGCCAGCTCTTCAAGCTCCATCGCGTAGCCGCTCGAACGTACCTGTTCCAGTTCCTCCTGCAGCGCCGCTAAATCGGTAATCGTTCGATCCGTGTATGCGGTCAGTTCGATCCGGTCCAGCAGCGCCGCCGCCTCCTCGCGGCCGAGGTGCGCGAGCAGCACTTTGCCGATGCCCGTGTTGTACAGCGGGTTGCTCCGTCCGAGCAAGGTGTACATTCGCGGGGACCGATGGCTGTCCACATGCGCCAAATAAAACATGGATTGCGCCTTCAGCACGGCCACGTTCGCGCCGAGGCCGAGCCGCCGCTCCAGGTCGAACAGCTCGGGCAGCGCCAGCTTCCGGATTTCGGAATTGTTCAGCGCGATGCCGCCGAGCGTAATGATCTGATGCCCCAGCCGGTAAAACCCGCTGAATTCGTCCTTCTCCACATAGCCCAAGCTGACCATCGTCGCGAGCAGCCGGGAGACGTTGCTCTGCGTCAAGTTCAGCTTCTTCGAAAAGTCGATCACGCGCAGCTCCGGCTGTTCGTCGGAGAAGCAGGATAATATGGCCAACGCCCGGGTCACGCTCTGGGTAATCATCGGATTCGCTTGTTCCGTCTTCATGGGGATCCATCCCTCGTAAGAGTATGATGCATTCATTGTACCTGATATCGTTCGAAAATTCTCATCGCGCCTCGCGCGCTCAAACGGTCCGATTCCTCCTCGGACACGACGACGACGTCGAGCTCCGGATACCGCTCCCGAACCAGCGGCCCGAAGATCGACGGATACAACGATTTGCCGTATAGCACGAGGCGCGGCGTCCGCGGCGTGATCATCTCCCGCAGCAGGGCGAAGTCGAGCGAGAGCAAGGCGCCGAGGTAGAAGCTCGTCGCCCGCCCCTTGCCTGCCGCCTCCATCGTCTCCGCGACCCGCACGGAGAACAGGGCTCTGCCGAAGCCCGCCCGTTCGGCCGTCTCCAGCCCTTTCCGCACCCAAGCCTCGTCCGGCTCGAATTCGGAGAGGGACTGCAGGCTGCTTTTCAAAATCGTCTGCTGCATAATCGTCATCATCAATTCCCCGGTGATGGACGTCCGGCATCCCTCGATGCGTCCCTGCCTGAGCAGAATGCATTTATGATGCGAGCCGTAATGCATAAATAAGAGATCGCCCCACCCTAGATCGGGTTCCACTCCTTCTAAATACCCGAAGATCTCGGCCTCCTCGCCCCGCATCATATCCTTCTCCGCGATGTCCGAGTCCGCCCCGAACCCCGTCTTCACGCCGGGAATGAAATAGATCGGCCGGTCCGCGATGTCCGGGAACGTCCTCGCCACGAGCCCGGAAGCGATGTCGTCGAGGCCGGCGGGCGCTTCGCGGTGCGGAATCTCGAGCAAGCCGACGCCCGAGGTGATCATGCCGGACGCCACGATGGCGTCGATCTCGTCGAGCGCGCACGAATGCGCTTCCAACAGTTCCGCGATGCAATCGCGAAGGGCGTCCGTCACGACGCTCTTGTCCCCGCGGATCGCGACGTCCTTAGCCCCCGCCTGCCGAACGGCGCTGCCGACGACGCTCTCACCGTCGTATAGTCGCACGCGGCTCGAGGTCGTGCCGGAATCGATGACGAATAGTTTCAAGATCGTATCCCCTCCAAATTTCCGAAGTGAAATATTGTATTGTAATATGTTCATTCGCATTATAGAATATGGTTGTGTAATTGGCAATTGTTATTCGACTTAGAAGGTTGCTTTACGGAATACAGCAGAGGGGGCACGCCGTGAACATTACCGCAATCGAAGTTTTTCCCTTGAAAATCCGCAACGAACCGGTGTATTTGGGAGATTCCCGGGGGCTGGACCCGGCGCGCGATTACTACATCCGACCGGAGTATCGCTCCATCTATTCCCGCAATCTCGAGACGCTGCTGGTGAAGATCGAAGCGGACGACGGATCGCACGGGTGGGGCGAAGCGTTGGCGCCCGTCGGCCCCGAGGTAACCGGGGAGATCGTCGAGCGGCTCTTATCGCCGTTCCTGATCGGCGAGGATCCGAGGGATATCGACGTGATCTGGAACAAGCTGTACGACTCCATGAGAGAACGAGGCTACTTCTCCGGGTTTATGGTCGACGCCATTACGGCGGTCGATATCGCCCTATGGGACCTCCTCGGAAAGTCGGTCGGACTCCCCGTCTATCGGCTGCTCGGCGGCGCGCATCGGAAGCGGATCCCGGCGTACGTCTCGGGCATCCCTAGACAGACCAAGGAAGAGCGTGTCCAGCTCGCTCTGGAGTGGAAGGCGCGCGGCTTCGAGGCGATCAAGCTGCACCTCGGCTACGGCGTACGGGAGGACGCGAGCATCGCGGCGGAGATGCGCGAAGCGCTCGGAGACGACTTCCGGCTCATGATCGACGCGCATTGGAAATACAGCGTGCCCGACGCCATCCGGTTGGGACGCCGGTTGGAAGCGCTTGGAGTCGAGTTCTTGGAAGCGCCTACACTGCCCGAGGATATCGACGGCCACGTCGAGATTTGCCGAGCGCTGGACATGGCGGTGGCGATCGGCGAAGCGAAGCGGACGCGGTATCAGTTCAAGGAGCGGCTCGTGAAACGCGCAGCGGATCTATTGCAGCCGGACGTAGGCCGGGCGGGCATCGGCGAGACGCGGAAGATCGCCAATATGGCGGAGGCGTTCAATATCAAGGTCGCGCCTCACCTGAGCGTAGGGCTGGGCGTTTGCACGGCGGCGACCTTGCACCTGAGCGCGGCGATTCCGAATTTTCACATCTTGGAGTACCAACCGTCCGTGCTCCCCGTGGCGAATAAGCTGCTGAAGGATCCGATCGCATGCGAGGGGGGCTTCTACGAGCTGCCGGAAGGGCCGGGGCTCGGCGTGGAGCTGGACGAAGAGAAGCTTAGAAGCTGGATGAAGCGGTAACGCCGCGAGACGAATTTTACATAAGAGCGCGAGGAGAGAATGCGAACATGTCAACGAATCAAGCATCCTTGAAAGGCGTTTACCCGATTTTGGCCACCCCGTTTACCGAAACGGGAGAGGTGGATGAGCAAAGCTTGCGCGAGCTCGTTCGCTTCCAGCTGGCGGCGAAGGTGGACGGCATCGCCCTGTTCGGCAACGCCAGCGAGATGTACACGCTGCTGGAGCGGGAGCGGGAGTTGATCGCCGGCATCGTCGTCGACGAAGTGAAAGGACGGGTGCCCCTCGTCTTCGGCAGCGGCCACACGGGACTCGAAGGCGCGGTGCAGCTGAGCAAGTGGGCGCAGAAGGCGGGCGCGGACGCGCTGATGGTGCTGCCGCCTTATATGGTGAAGCCGGACGGGAAGCGGATGATCGAATATTTCGGCGCGATCGCGAAGGCGGTCGACGTGCCGATCATGTTGCAGGACGCTCCGATCGCTAGCGGCGTGAGCATTCCGGTCCCCGCGATGGCGAAGCTGGCGAAGGAATACGAGAACATCGCTTACGTGAAGGTGGAGGCGCCGCCGACGACGGTGAAGATCACGGAGGTCATCGAGCAATCGGAAGGACGCCTTACGGTGTTCGGCGGGTTGAACGGCATGTACTATTACGAAGAGCTATGCCGCGGCGCGGTCGGCACGATGCCGGCTTGCGAGTTCCCGGACGTGTGCGTGCAGATTTATCAGTTGTTCGTTTCCGGGGACAAGGATGCGGCCAGAGCGCTATTCTACCGATATCTGCCTTTCATCCGCATCGGAACGATCGCCGGATTCGCCATGGCCGTCCATAAGGAAGTGCTGAAGGCGGGCGGCGTCATTCGATCCGCATACGTGCGCAATCCGAACGCTCCGATCGACGATATCTTGCGCAGCGAAGCGTTCGAAACGTTGAAGGGACTCGACCCGCTCGTGTTGAATTGGAAGAGGTAAGAAAACCGCTATTATGGGGGAACTAAACTTGTTACTCTCGGGCAGGAAGGCTTTCATTACTGGGGCGGGCGGAAGGCTCGGAGGGGCCATCGCCGAACGATTCGCGTCGGAAGGCTGCGCCGTGCTGCTCTCGGACGTGAACGTCCGGAACGCGGAGGCCGCGGCGGAACGTTTACGGGCGCAAGGACTTCAAGCGGAAGCCGTTCCGCTTGACGTGACGGACGAGGACGCGGTGCGGCGGACGTTCGCGGCGATCCCCGAGCTGGACATTCTGGTCAACAACGCGGGCGTTACGCGCGGACGTTCCGTGCAAGAGTCGACGCTGCAGGAATGGAACGATACGATTCAAGTGAACCTTACGTCGATGTTTCTCTGCAGCAAATACGCGCTGCCGCTGCTGCAACGGTCGCCGGCGCCGGCGATCGTCAATATGTCGTCGATCAACGCCATCCGGTCGAACCCGGGACTCGCGGCGTACTCCGCGGCGAAGAGCGGCATTCTGGCGTTCACCGAACAGCTGGCGATCGAAGGCGCCGCGCATCGCATTCGCGCGAATTGCATCTCGCCCGGCCGAACGATGACCGAGGAAGAGCAAGCGAAGCGCTCGGGCGATCCGGTCTTCGAGATCGACCGGGATTGCTATCCGTTAGGACGTCTCGGCTTTCCGTCCGACGTGGCGAACGCCGCCTTATTCCTCGCTTCCGACCTCTCCGCGTTCGTGAACGGCGTCAATCTGGTCGTCGACGGCGGCATGACGCTTCTTGCGACGAGCGGCCTCGTCCGGCCGGACTTGCGGCAGCGGTGGAAGACGGGGAGATATATGCTGGAGTCGGAGGAGTAGTCGCCCATGAGCCGTTATCGCTATGAATGGCTTGAACGGGACGGCGAATCGATCTGCCGGTTGATCGACGCGCAGGAGGAAGCCGAAGCGCACCTCCTTCCCGGCTTCGGCATGAACGTCGTCCGCTACGTCTCTCAGGGGAGGGACGTTCTGCTGCAGCCGCCTTCCTTCGCGGCGCTGCGGGAGACGCCGTTCCGTTACGGCATCCCGGCGCTCGCCCCGCCGGGGCGAACGAGCGGAGGCGCGTTCGAGCATCGAGGCGTCCGGTACGCGCTGCCGGTCAAGTCCGGGAAGCACAATATGCACGGAGAAATCGGCATCGCGCCTTGGCGGATCGGGCGGCAGGGGGCGGACGCGGAGCAGGGAGCGTTCCTGCAAGCCGAGTACGCGTACCGGGACGATCCGGTCCGCTTCGCCGCTTATCCGGCCGACCTGCGCTTCGCCGTAACATACCGGCTGAAGGAAGGAGAGCTGTCCCTTGAAGGCAGCGTGCGGAACGAGGGGAGCAGGCATGCCCCCCTCGCGCTCGGGTATCATCCGTACTTCGCCTGCGACCGAGGCCGCACGACGCTCCGCATCCCGGCCTATGCGCAGTGGACGATGAACGAGGACGGCGGAGCGGGCGCCCCGCCGAAGGCGTCGAGCCTAGCCGACTCGCTTCGGGAAGGGCTGGAACTATCCCGGATCGAAGGAAACCTGCATTATCTCCAATGCCGCGAGTTCGCCATGGATCCAAGGGGAACCGATGCGTACGAATGCCGGCTGGAGGATCGAGGCCTCGATCGAACCATTCGTTACGAGACGGACGGCTTGTTCGCCGTGACGGTCTTGTTTCTTCCTCCGTGGGGGGAGTCGGTTTCTTTGGAACCGCATACATGCATACCGGACGCTTATAACCTGCCGTTGGATGCGCTAGATACCGGCGCGCTGGAGCTGGCGCCCGGAGAAGAGAGACGATTCGGATGGCGCATCGCGGTCGACAACGGCGCATCCGCTTAAGGAGGATATGAACATGAAGGTTACGAATGTAGAAGTATATATCGTGAAGCTCCGGCCGACGGGGACGGTGCAGAAGGGCGGCAAGCGGTTCATTACGGACGATTATTTCGTCGCCGACAGCAACCGCCGCTCCTGCGTCTATTCCGTGAACGCGGAGACGGTATTCGTGAAGGTGACGACGGACGAAGGCATCGTCGGCTGGGGCGAAATTTTGGCGCCGACGAACCCGGAGGTCGTAGCGACGATCCTAAAGCACCACTTGGCGCCGATGGCGCTCGGCGAAGACCCGATGAGAAACCAGTATTTATGGGACAAAATGCTCGACACGCTCCGCGAACGCGGGTATACTGGCGGGTACTTGGTCGACGCGATGGCGGGCCTCGACATTGCCTTCTGGGACATTAAGGGGAAGGCGCTCGGCCAGCCGGTCTATGCGCTTCTCGGCGGACCCTACCGCGACAAGCTGCGTTGCTATTGCTCCAGCGTGCCGGGAGCGGACGTCAAGGAGCGGCTCGAGAATGTAGATCGGTTGAAGGAAGAAGGCTTCGACGCCGTGAAGATTCACACGTTCGGCAGAGGGAAGAAGCTCGATCTGGAGCTGCTCGAAGCGATCCGCGCCAAGTACGACGCGACCGAGATGGACCTCATGTTCGACGCGCACGGCAAGTGCACGCACACGGAGGCGTATACGTTAGGCCGGGCGTTAAGCGAGATGGACGCGATGTTCTTCGAGGCGCCGCTCACGTTCGAGGACCGGGAAGGCCATCGCAAGCTGGCGGAGGCGATCGACACCGCCGTCGCCGTAGGGGAGCCGCTTCGCACGATTTATACGTTCAAGGATTGGATCGCCTCCGGCGCCGCGGAAGTGGTGCAGCCGGACATGGGGCGGAACGGCATCACGGAGATGATGCGGATCGCTCATTTGGCGGAAGCGTTCCACGTCCCGTTCGCGCCGCATTTGAGCGCGCATCAAGCCGTCGGTCACGCCGCGTCGATTCATGTGTCCGCGGCGATCTCGAATTTCCTCATCTACGAATACCAACCGAGCGCCCTGAAGCGAAGCGCGGATTACTCGAACGCTTCCTTCCGGTTGGAGCGGGGAGAGATCGTCGTGCCGAACGACCCGGGCCTCGGCGTAGACATCGACGAGCAGGCGATGCGAGGGGCGGTCACGGAGTATTTCGAAGTCAAAGCGTAAGATCATCGGCACCGGGGAAACCCATCTTAACATCGGAGGTCTGAGATGAAGGATGCGGCCTATCGAATTTTAATCGTGGACGACGACGAAGAAGTCAGGAACGGCCTGGCGGAGATCGTGGATTGGAAGAGCTGCGGCTTTCAGGTGGCGGCCGTGCTGAAGGACGGCGAGGAAGCGATTCGTTACCTGCAGGACGCCCGCGTCGATGTCGTCCTCTCGGACATTCGAATGACGTTCGTGTCGGGCTTACACCTCGCGAAGCATATTTACGAACATCGGATCCCGGCGAAGGTCGTTCTGATCAGCGGATACCAGGAGTTCGAGCTGGCGAAGGAAGCGCTCCGGTATAACGTGCAGGATTATTTATTGAAGCCGACGGATCTGGACGAGGTTTACAAGGTGTTCCGCGGCTTGAAGGAGCAGCTCGATCAGGAGCGGCTCGACCGGAATCGGCTGGCGATGGAAAAGGAGATGCGCGAGCAGATGGTGCGGTATTTAAGGGAACGCTACCTCCCCCATCTGCTGCTCGATACGACCGCCGACGAGGAAGAAATCATGCGGCAGTTCGAGATGATCGGTCTGAACATCGACCCGAGTACGTGCGCCTGCGCTCCCGTTCGAATCGATTGGACCCCCGCTTCCCCGGCGGATACGGTGCAGCGCGCGCTGCTGGGCGGCCTGATCGAGAACGCGTCGACCGTCACGCTGCTGCCGTACGGTCCGATCGACCGCCCGTTGACGATGCTGGCGGTCGGAGTCGATCCGGAGAAGGGCGAGCTGACGGAGGAGATCGAACGGATCTTCCGCCAGGCGTCGTCCCGACTGCGTTCCTTGATCGGGCTGACGATCGAATGGCGGGTAGAAACCGTATACGGCCGATTGATCGATTTCTTGGAGGAGCAGCGCTCCCTCCGCCTGCGAACGGAACCGACGACGGACGGGCGGCCGCGGCAGTGGAAGGAAGACAAGCGCCGTTGGATCGAATGTTTGGAGGCGGGGAAATACGAGGAGGCGGGCCGGCTGCTGAAGTTATATCTCGCGACGTACGGCGGGGAGAGGATCGACGACGTCAAGTCGATCCTCATTCAGCTGTTCGGCAGCTTGAGCGCGGTGTACGCGGCGGAAAGCGGCAGCGCCCGGCTCATGCAGCTGTGCAAATCCGAAGACTTGAAAGAGATCGAGCGGATCAGCGAATCGCTCCTGCAAGGATTGAGCCGGCGGGAAGAAGAAGCGGGGATGAACGCCGAGACCGAGCGGAGGGTCATCTCGAAGGCGAAGCAATACATCCGGGAAAATCTCGGGAAGGACCTTACCTTATCCGAAGTAGCGGATTTCGTCTATTTGAATCCGGTATATCTGAGCCGACTCTTCAAGCTGGAAACCGGGAGCGGCTTCTCGGATTACGTCACGGAGGTTCGGATGAATTTAGCCGCTCAACTGCTGCGGGATACGAATTTGAAAATTTACGAAATATGCGAGAAGGCCGGCTACAAGGACGTCAGACACTTTTACAAGCTGTTTAAGCGGTATGCGGGCTTCTCGCCCAGCGAATATCGGGAACGCGCCGAGTGATCTCGCGTTAGGGCCCGAAGAAGAGAGGAGGATTCCGAATGCGCATCGCGAACGTCGAAGCGCTGCCGATTCGACTGCCCGCGTACGACGCCGCAGCCCCTTCGAACGAGACGGAACGCTACCGGACGTCGCGCGCGAACGGAACCGCGTACGCGAACCGGCCCGAAGCGTTGTTCGTCAGAGTCGAGACCGACGAAGGAACGATCGGTTGGGGAGAGGCGCTCGCTCCCGTCGCCCCGGAAGCGACCGGCGCATGGATCGAGAAGTTTCTGAAGGAGCTGCTGATCGGCAAGGACCCGCGGAATCCCAGGGCGCTCTGGCGGGAGATGTACGATTCCATGCGTGTAAGGGGCAATACGACGGGCGTATTCTTGGACGCGATCGCGGCTTTGGATATCGCCATGTGGGACTTGAAGGGGAAGAGTCTGGGCGTCCCCGTCTGGAGCTTGCTGGGAGGCAAGGTTCGCGACGAGATTCCCGTATACGTCTCGGGACTCTCGGGCGCGAACGAAGGACAGAAGACGGAGTCGGCGCTGGCCTACATGGAGGCCGGCTTTTCCGCGTTTAAGGGCGTACCGCTGACCGAAGCGTTCCGAGACGCCGTCGGACCGGATGCCGTGCTGCTTTATGACGCCCTCTGGCGATTTACGTTGGACGAGGCGATCGCCTTCTCCGACCGATTGCGCGAGCTGCAGGTCGCCTTCTTCGAATGTCCGCTCGCACCGGAAGCCATCGACGACCATAGAACGCTTAGGAAGAAGACGTCCGTTCCGGTCGCGCTGGGCGAGGCGGAGCGAACGAGATACCAATTCAAGGAGCTGCTAGTGCGAGAAGCCGCCGACTTCCTTCAGCCGGACGTCGGACGCACGGGCATTAGCGAGTTTCAGGCGATCGCCGAGCTGGGCGAAGCGTTCCATCGTCGAATCGCGCCTCACTCCAGCTCGGGCTTAGGGGTGTGCATCGCCGCATCGATTCATGCAAGCGCGGCCGCACCGAACTTGTACATGCTGGAGTGGAAGCCGAACGTCTTCGAATCGGCGAATCGGCTGCTGCTCCAGCCGCTGACGTGCAAGGGAGGAGCGCTCGCGATTCCGCATGGCCCCGGGTTGGGCGTCGAACCGGATTACGCCGCATTGAAACAACTCGTGATTTAATTTTCGCGCGGAAGAAGGTTACCTTGGGGGGACGACATGAAGGAAAGAGCATCGTTGTGGACGTATATCCGAAATTACAAATTCAAGAGCATCTTCATTAAAAACTTCATGATCGTCCTGTTTCTGCTGATGGTCCCCTTGGTATGCCTGCATTATCTTGTATTTCTATATAACGATTCGACGATGCGGGAGGAAGTCAGCCGCGCGAGCGCCAGTGAGCTGACCCGGATCCGCGACACGGTGGACATCATCATGGCGGAGGCGGAAAGCCTCGGCATCCGACTCGGCGCCGATCCGGACGTCGAACTGTTTCTATCGGAAAAAAACATCGAATATCCCCTCGGTTACTCCATGATTTCAAGAATTCGGAGGATTCAAGAAATCCTCGGCACCTCGATGGTAACGAATCCTTACGTGGACTCGATCCAAATTTACGCAAAAAACGAGAACAACGATTATTTGCTTTCCTCGACGAGCGGAGGAGCGTTGGACAAGTACGAACACCGGTGGTGGTACGACGAATACTTGGCCAAGAAGGACGAACGGAACTTCTGGGTCAGCGCGCTCCGGAAGCCGACGCTCGATACGACGGAATACAGCTTGGTCATATTCCGCAAGCTTCCGATGGGCGGCGCGAACAAAGAAGGCCTGCTGACCGTCACGATCAGCGCCGAACAGCTGAGACCGCTGCTGAAGGAGATTACGCCGGAACAGGAAATCTACATATTAGATCGGCAAGGGAACATCGTCTACACGCAGGAACAGGGCTTAATAACTAAACCCATCGAGTCCCATCATCCGCAATTGCCGTTTCCGTTATTGTCGGGAACGCCGTTCTCCGACATTATTCGGTACGAAGGCATGGATCGGATCGTCTCGGCGGTACCGTCCTCCCGCGGCGAATGGACGTATCTTTCCATCGTTCCGCTGGAGCATTACGAATCGAGGCAAAGCCAGCTCCGTTCCTTCATTTTTCTGCTGTTCGCGCTCGGGATCGGCTCCAGCTTCTTGATCGCGTTTCTCATTTCCGTCCAGACGTACCAACCGATTCGGGGGATCTTAAACTTGCTGGAGAGCAGTCATCCGCCGATGAGAGACTTCAAGAGCAGGGCGTCCGGCGTCGAAAACAACGAAATCAAATACATCGCGGCTACGATTCTGGAATCCTCGGAACAGAAGAAGGAGATGGAGCAGGAGCTGCGGCGCAGGTACGAGATGATGAGCAAAGCGCAAGGCATCGCGCTGCAGGCGCAAATCAATCCTCACATGCTGTACAACACGCTGGAAGCGATCAATTGGAAGGTTATGCGGCTGACGAACGGCAAGAACGAGGCGTCCGTCATGATCCACACGCTGTCTAGACTGCTGCGGCTCAGCTTGTCGACCGGGGACAACATTATTCCGCTCCGGGCGGAGATGGAGCACGCCAGATTGTATGTGGAGGTGCAGCAGCTTCACTATAAGGATCAATTGGAAGTTATTTGGAAAATTAACGGAAGCATTCTCGACTTTCCGACGGTGAAGCTTACGCTGCAGCCGATTATCGAGAACGCCATCTATCATGGGATTAAGCCTTCCGGCCGGCCTGGCGTCATCAGCATTATCGGCTACGAGGAGAGGGAGTCCGTCGTGCTGAAAATCAAAGACAACGGGGTCGGACTCAGCCAAGCGGCGGCGGATAAGCTAAACCTAGATATCCAATCCGACGAAATCAAGGAAGACGCCCATATCGGGCTCAGCAACGTAAACCAAAGAATTCGGCTCGTCTTCGGAGAAGCGTACGGCGTTCGCATTTACGGCAAGGAAAGGGAAGGGACGATCGTCGAGATGCGGATACCGAAACGGACGTAAGTGGTTCCCGCCGCACCAAATGTCAACGGCGCCCCACCACGATGAAAGCGATAACAATAAAGCGTTTACATCCCCTCACTATTTGTAGATTGAGGGGAATTTTTATATCGGGAGGAGGGTTTTATACTGAAGTCAGGAAAGTCCGGTAAGTCCCAAGATGGAGAGGAGAGACATCGACGTGGCGCAATCCAATCCCGACATCGAAGGCTCCGTTCAGCCTATTCGAATCGTTGCGGCGAAAAAAGAAAGCTTCCTGAAATACTTTATCAAAAATAAGTGGCTGTACATCTTTTTGATTCCCGGGTTGTTGTATTTTCTCATTTTTAAATACGCGCCGATGTTCGGCATCGTCATCGCGTTCAAACAATTGAGCTTGGCGAAAGGGATCTGGGGCAGCGAATGGATCGGCCTCGCCAACTTCGAGACGTTGTTTTCTTCCGCGCACTTCATTAGGGTTCTAAGGAACTCGATCTTGCTCAGCGTGTACCAGATTGTTTTCGGCTTCCCGGCGCCGATCATCCTGGCGCTAATGCTGAACGAGGTTAGGCAGATGGCGTTCAAGCGGATATCGCAGACGATTCTGTATTTGCCTCATTTTATTTCATGGGTCGTATTGGCCGGCATCGTCATCAACTTCCTCTCTCCGACGGACGGCATCGCGAATCAAATCGTAACGGCCTTCGGCGGCGAGCCGATCAAGTTTTTGCAGGAACCGCAATATTTCAGAACGATTATCGTCAGCGCCGAAATTTGGAAAGGCATCGGCTGGGGAACCATAATCTATTTGGCTGCGATGACGGGCATCGATCCGACGTTGTACGAGTCGGCCAAGATCGACGGCGCCTCGCGGATGCAGCGGATATTATACATTACGATTCCCGGGATCGCGACGACGGTCGTCATCATGCTTCTTCTGAGTCTCGGGAACATTCTGGACAACGGCTTCGAGCAGGTGTTCCTGTTATATAACCCGGTGACGTACGAGACGGGCGATATTTTCGAGACGTATACGTACCGCATCGGCCTGCAAGACGGACGACTGTCCTACGCAACGGCGGTCGGGTTATTCAAGAGCGTGGTCGGATTTATCTTAATCATTTCGGCGAACTACGCGGCCCGTAAAATCAGCGGGAAATCCATTTGGTAGGAGGGAAGAGAATGCGCCTCAAATTCAGCCTTTTCGATGCTGTCAACAATACGCTTGTCGCGCTCGTCACGCTATTGATGCTTTTCCCGTTCTTGAACGTGTTCGCCGTATCCATCAGCGAATACTCCGCCTACGTGGAAAATCCGATGCGGATCTGGCCGAAGGACATCTCGTTCAAAGCGTATCAGGAAATCATGAAGCATCCGGTGCTGTGGTCCAGCTACTTGAATACGATTATCGTCACCGTCTCCGGCGTATTGATCGGCATCTTCCTCTATCTCGTGACGGCATACCCGTTGTCCAAGAAGCACCTTAGAGGCCGCGGGCTGATCATGGTCGCCATCGTGTTCACGATGCTGTTCAACGGGGGACTCATCCCGAACTATTATTTGATGCGCGAGCTCGGACTGATCAATACGCTGGCCGCTCTCGTGCTGCCGGCGCTCATTACCGGCTTCAATCTGATTTTGATGAAGACGTTCATGGAACATATTCCGGAGGAGTTGGAAGAAGCGGCTCGCATCGACGGCGCGTCCGACCCTTACATTTTGTTCCGCATCGTCGCTCCGCTGTCGGGACCGATTATCGCGACGCTCTGTTTGTTTTCGGCCGTAGGGTACTGGAACAACTTCTATAATGCGATCGTGTATATCCGCGATGTGGATAAGTGGCCGCTCATGCTGTTCCTGCGCGAAATTATCGAGGGCTCGAAGCTGAACTCGATCATGGGCGGCGGCGGGGATAACGCGGCGGAGACTTCGAACCTGAACATCACGCCCGTCACCCTTCAGTACGCCACGCTGATGATCGTCATGATCCCGATTCTCTGCGTATATCCGTTCCTGCAAAAATATTTCGTCAAAGGCATCATGCTCGGTTCCGTGAAAGGCTGACGATCGGTAGTAGAGGCACAAGCCTTTATTATAAATAACAAATTATATGAGGGGAGTTTTACCATGAAGCGACCTTTTAAAAGTATGCTCAGCTTCGGGATCGTCACGACGATGCTCGTGTTAGCCGCCTGCTCCGGCAACGGCTCCGGCGGAGAGGAGCCGAGCGGTTCGAGCACGACCGAGACGCCGCCTGCCGGAGGCGCGACCGCGGAAACGCCGAAGACCGAAACGCCGGCCGCGCCGACCGGGATCGATACGTCGGAGCGGGTCACGATCAAGATTATGGCCAACTTCAACCCGGCGGACGTCGCGCCGGCGGACCAAGCGTTGTTCGACAAGGTCGAAGCGGCGCTGAACGTCGATTTGGAATGGATCGTCCCGCCGTCGACGGGATACAAGGAGCAGCTTCAGCTGTCGCTCGTCTCCGGGGATTATCCGGACATGGTCATGTTCCCGGCCGAGACGGACGAGACGTTCCTGAACGCCGTCAACGAGGGCATCGTCATCCCGGTGAATCCGTTCCTGGACCTGCTGCCGAATATTAAGCAATACACGTACGACGTCTCTTGGGAAGCGCTCGAGACGCTGCGCGACGGCAATATTTACGGCATTCCGCGCACGTCGGTCGCCCGGAACGACGGTTTCATCATCCGTCAGGATTGGCTCGACAATCTCGGCATTCAGGTGCCGGAGAGCCGCGAAGTGACGATCGATCAATTCACCGACATTCTGCGCAAGTTTACGTTCGACGATCCGGACGGGAACGGCAAGAACGACACGTACGGCTTTGCGGGCTATCTCAATACGACGAAATTGATCGATCCGATTCTATCGTCCCAATTCGGCAACTTAGGCTGGCAGAAGTCGTCCGGCGGGGAATTCGAATATATGACGCCGATGTACGACAAAAACTCGACGGTATATAAGGACGTGCTCGCTTATACGCAGATGGCGTTCAAGGAAGGGCTCGTCGACCCGGATTCGGCCGTCGTCGACCGGAGCGCGTCGATCGACCGGTTCAAGCGCGGCATTACGGGCATTCGCTACGAATTCTCCGGGAATGCGCCGGGCGCCGAGAAAGCTGGGAAAGAACTCAATCCGGAGACGGAAATTTCGTATATCTTCATTCAGGATAAGCAAGGCGAGCTGAAAGGCGTCGCCTACGGTACGGCGATTTTCGGCGTATGGGGCGTCACGAACAAGGCGAAGCACCCGGAACGCGCGCTGCAGGTGCTCGATTGGCTGCTTTCGGACGAAGGCTTCGATATGGTGAAATACGGCGTCGAAGGCGTCGAGTACAATGTGGTGGACGGACAAAAGCAATACATCCCCGAGGTCACGGCGCCTTGGCGCAAAGCGATCGTGCGCAGAGCGGGCGACGGCGACTTCTTCATCGACCCAAAGCTGCCCGAAGAAGAAAGACAGATCGTGAAGAAGTGGGTCGACCGTTCGATCGAGACCGTCGCGTTCTCTTTGGATCAAGGATACGTCCCGCCGGCGTCGAGGGAACCGGATTACATGGATTTCAAGCTGATCTGGGACGAGACGATTACGAAAATCATGATCGGCGAGCTGCCGGTCGACGAATTCGACAACCTGCTGGCGCAATGGTACGAGAAGGGCGGCCAGAAGTACGTCGAGCAAATGAACGAGTACATCAAGAGCTCGCAACAGTAATTTCATCCGAGAATCCGCTTGCCGCCGCTTCCACAGGGCGGCAAGCGGACTTATAAGGCCTATATAACGACATCGTTCGAGGAGGAAGATGATGAGGAAGCTGCTCGCGTTGCTGCTCACGATCTGTCTTGTCATTCCGGCCTTCCCGGCTTCGCCCGCGCGCGCCGCGGAAGAGCCGGCGGGAGAGACCCGGCACTATTGGATTACGCCTTACGCCTTCAAGTCGTTCGGCACTTGGACGTTGTCAGGCGACTGGGTGACCGGCCGGGCGACGGCTTCGATTCCCGGAGAAGCCAACGGCGAAGGAGGAGAGCCTGCCATCGCCGAGGTCAACATTACGAAAGCGGCCAATTACAGGCTGTGGGTCCGCGATCGCGACTATGCGACGAACCAGCCGGGCACCCGAACGTTCCACGTCGCGGTCGACGGCGTCATGGCCGCCGAACGGTTCGGCGACCATGGCATGGAGGGCTTCCGGTGGTCCGAGGTCGGGGTTTATTTTCTGGAGGAAGGCGTTCACGAGCTGGCGCTCGTAGATACCTCCGGTTTCTTCGCCAGAAGCGAAGGGTTCTTCCTATCCGAAGACGTAAGCTTGGTTCCGCCCGAGAATAAGGAAGAGCTGATGAAGATCGTCAAGCCCATGAGTCCGTTCGAATCGCTGCCGCCCGCCGACTTCCCGGCTTGGGCGAGGGAGGACGTGACCCCGGTCGAGTCCGAGTCGATCGAGAACGATTCCGTGAAGGTCGTGTTCCATCGGGGCGCCGGCGCGCAGGGCGATCTCGTGCAGAACGAGATCTTCGTGAAGGACGCCGGGCAATGGGTTTCGGTGAAGGGAAAGACGGAGGAGCTCGGCTTCCTGATGATGTCCGCGCTGAACAGCGAATTCGCCGGCGAGAACGAGCAGTTCACGCTCGTCGAGCAGACCGTCATAATCAACGGACGGGAGGTGACCGCCGTCGCGGAGGACTTCTTCACGACCGGCGTGCCGGTCTGGTTCATCCCGTCCGACTTCGAGAAGGTCGCGGACAATAAGATCGAGCTGACCTTCCCGAACACGGAAGCGGATCTGACGGTAACGTTCGAGTTGGATGCGCTTACGGACGATCCGAAAGTGACGCTGAACGCCGTATTCCCGCAGCAGGGCGCATATTCGTTCATGCTGTTCAGCGGCGACGGCGTCGATTATGCGGATTACGATACGGTGACCGCCCCGTTGCTGTACGTGAAGAAGGCCGTGCCGCAGAGCTCCAGCATGATCCCGGAAAGCTATTTGTTTACGCCGATGGCTACCTTGCACTTCAAAGAACATCAATCGAAGGTCCCAGGGAAGCAGCTGACCTCCGGGGTCGTCATGGACCCGACCAGCGTGCCGCAAGGCTACGTATATCCGGACACCTCTCACTTCGGCTTGGTGTTGAGGGATCAAGCGCGGAACGTCCGGCCGCAGCTGATCGCCCCGCTGTTCGGTACGGAGCACAGCCGCTTCGACAGCGGCGACAGCTACCAGGTATCTTACCGGATCGTAAACCATCTGAATTCATGGTACGACACGCTGACGCATGTGTCGGAAGAGATGTTCAACCTTAGAGACTTGCGGACGAACTACTTCCATTCGCTGAACGAAGCGATCTACAACGCTACGGACTTAATGATGGACGACGACTACGGCGGTTGGGATCCCGTCAACATGGCGCACTACAACATGGAAGAGCGGCATCTGTCCACAACGTCCAACGCTATGACGGCGGTGCAGCGATACTTGCTGACGGAAAACGAAGCGATCTTGGACGAACGCGCCGTCCCCACGCTCGCGTTCCTGCTCAGCCGTCTGAACTATCACTTTAAGATTACGAACAGCCCAGGTGGGGGCAACTACGTCGCGAACCCGCCGTCGCCGATGGGCGGGCCGGTCGCGAACTATTCGGCCAGCGTCTACGGCGGCTTGTACGAGATGACGCAAGGACGCATGCCGTTCCTGATGGATACGGCGATCGGCTCCGCGAAGGAAACCGGCAACTTGGCCGGCGTCGCCGACCAGGCGGCGCTGTACAAATATACCGGAGACCCGGCTTACGTCGCCAAGGCGAAGGCGTCCGCGGATCAATATTTGGCGAATTATCCGAATTCGCCGACGAACCGGGAATCGCGGTTCGTCAGCGGCTTTATTTACGGCGATTACATTCCGATGGTGACGACGTTTTTGGCCGCCTACGAGGCTACCGGGGAACAGAAATATCTGAACGCGGCGGAGGAGAGCGCGCGGCTGCTCGTCACCGGCTTGTGGACGACGGGGTATCACAACGGCTTTGCCGAGTCCGACTATACGGTGGACCCGGTCGCCACGGCGGAACGGCCGCTCGTCGCGGACCGCTTCACGTTCTGGTGGCACGGCGATCAGCAATGGCGGCTCGGCAATCCCGACGGGCTCGCGCTGCCGCCGCAGGAAGCCGGACCGCCGCTGCAGGAGGAGACCGCGCCGGGCTGGATCATCGCCAAAGCGGGCATGGGTACCGAGCATCCGCGGACGCCCGGACACGGCAACGTCATCACGATGAACAACTGGGCAGGGATGCTGGTGAAGCTGTCGGAGTATACCGGGGATCCGTATTTCGAGACGATGGCGCGCAACGCGATGATCGGCCGATTCGGCAATTACCCCGGTTATTATCAAGACCGGCCGATCCTGCATCAGATGAAGGCGGATTATCCGTACGTCGGACCGGATTTCACGTCGATTTATTGGCACCATATCCCGGTCTTCATCTCCATGCTTGAGGATTTCTTGATCAACAGCGCATGGGCGAAGTCCGACCGGAACATCTCCTTCCCGTCGATCTACCAGTCCGGCTATGCCTACTTCGCCTCGAATCAGTTCGGCCATGCGCCGGGACGGTTCTACGACGAAGAAGACATGTGGCTGTGGCTCGACAGAGGCATTATAGAACCGGACACCGTGGAGATCGATTATATTGCGGCCCGGAAGGACGGCGTTCTCGGCCTGGCGTTGATGAACGAGGGCAACGAGACCGTGACAAGCACGATCGCGCTAGGGGAGAAGGTCGTCGGCGGCGAAGGGTACGTCGGCACGGCGACCGTGTACGAAGCGAACGGAGCGGCGTCTCAGATCGCCGTCGTCGACGGTAGCTTCACGATCTCGATTCCCGCGAAGGGCATCCGGTCGGTCCTGCTGCGGCTTCCCGGCGTGGAAGCGCCGGCGTACGCGAATCCGGATTACGAGTATTCCAACAAGGCGGGAGAAACCGTATCGCAGCACACGAGAGGCAAAGGGCATGTCATTCAGATTTCGCCGGAGAGCTATCACGCTTACGTCTATATCTCCGATAAGGACGACGCGACGAGCAAGCTGCAGATGACGTACCGGATCGGCGACGGACCGTCTCAGACCGTGGAAAATGTCGGATATCCCTATGAGTTTTTGATTAAGGTCGACGATCCGACGAAGAAATTCACGTATTCGCTGCAAGCGACGAAGACGAACGGGCAAATCGAAAGTCTCGGCGGCGGGACGCTTGCGCCGAACGACTTCGCGGACGGGGGCATCGAGTTCCCGGAGACCGTGTACGACTTCGAAGCGTTCGACACGACCGTGACGACGAAAGGCGATAACGCGACAGAAGGCGTCATCCGCTTCGTCGTCCCGGTCGCGGACTTCCCGTTCGAGGTGACGGAGAACCTGTTGATCGGTCTTCGCGTCACGAGCGAGTTCAAGCACAAGACGAACGGTTCCGTACTGCCGTTCGACAGCGTCATCAAGCGCAATGAAGTTCGCACGAACGGGACGACCGTGTTGGTGCTTTATCCGACCGCGACGGTTCCCGTTCGGAACTACAGCGATTATAACGTTACGCTGACCGTTCATCCGCCGGCGCCGCTGGGCGCATTCGATCCCTTCGACGTCCGGGTGAACTTCCCGGGCATGAATCCGTCGGAAGGCGTCATCCGCCTCGTCGTCCCCGTCGCGCCGTTCCCGTTCCCGGTTACGGAAAATTACTTAAAGGACCTACGCATTACGGGAACGCTCACGCATAAGGCGGACGGCTCGCCGCTCGCATTGGACAGCAGGATCGTAAGGAACGAGGTGCGTCCGGACGGTACGACCGTCTTGGTGGTGCTGCCTACGGCGGAGGTGCCGCTAAAGGATTATCGCGACTACAACATCGATCTGACGATTCACCCGATCGACCTGACGGCGCCGACGACGAACGTCGAGCTTGCGCCGACGACCGGCGAAGCCGAAGTCAACGGGTGGTATAAGAGTCCGGTGAACGTATCCTTGCACGCGACGGACGACGTATCGGGCGTGAAGGATACGGTATACCGCCTGAACGGCGGCGAGTGGACCGCATACGTCGGACCGTTCTCGATCGCCGATGACGGGGACTTCATGCTGGAGTATTACAGTACGGATAACGCCGGGAATTCGGAATCCGCGAAGACGGCGGCGTTCCGCATCGACCGGACGGCGCCGGAATCGACGGCCGCGGTTGCACCGGTCGGCGAAGGCGGAGCCGGCGGTTGGTACGCCGCCCCCGTACAAGTCGCCATCGCCGCGGCGGACGGGGGATCGTCGGTGACGGAATCCGTCTACCGCGTGAACGAAGGCGCATGGGCCGTCTACGCCGGTCCGTTCGTTATCGCCGATGACGGAACGTATACGGTGGAATATTACAGCGCGGACGCCGCCGGCAACGTCGAAGGCGCGAAGGCGGTAAGCTTCCGCATCGATATGACGGCGCCCGAGGCGACGCTGTCGGCCGATCCCGGGACGATCTGGCCGCCGAACGGCAAGATGGTGCAGGTGCAAGCGACGGTGGAAGCGTCCGACGCCGGATCCGGGGTCGCGTCGGTGTCCTTGGTATCGATCGAAAGCAACGAACCGGCCGAAGAAGGAACGACGGACGTTCAGGATGCGAATTTCGGCACCGACGACCGGGAGTTCCAGCTGAGAGCGACGAGGCTCGGAACCGGCGACGGAAGAATATACACGATCGTATACGCGATCGAGGATGAAGCGGGGAATGCAACGACGGTAACGACGGAAGTACGCGTTCCGCATCATCAGGAATAGGCTAGGCACCTGAGATTGGGGGCGGTCGGATCGAAAGCGGCCGTCCGTCTCCCGCCTCGGGAAACTTATATTAGGAGGGACATGATGAAAAGGTCGCTAGTTTTGGCGGTAATCTGCAGCTTGCTGATCTCCTTGCTCGTACCGTTCTCTTCCGCGCAAGCGGAGACGACGCCGGCGTTCCCGAATATGCCGGTCATTACGAATGTGGAAGGCAATCACCAACGGTACTTTCTCGTACCGGAGCATTTCCAGAACGATCTCGGCACATGGTTGATCCAAGCGAACGACGGTACGCTGCGCGGCCGGACGCTGGTCGGCCGAACCGACCGCAACGTCAACGCGACGAGGCCGGCCAACGCGACGATCGAGGTGGCGTCGACGGACGTGTATTACGTCTGGGCGCGGACGCGCGACTTCAACACGTTCACGGGAACGCGGCAGTTCAAGCTGAGCTTCGACGGATACACGCTGCCGCATACGTTCGGCGCGCACGCCACCCACGGCTGGCAATGGGAACGGGGTGGACGCGTAACGCTGAACGCCGGAGAAGCGGTCGTAGCGCTGCAGGATATCTCGGCGTATTACCCGCGCGTGGACGGCATCGTGCTGACGACGGATCCGAGCTTCGTGCCGGATCCCAACTATACGGCGTTGAAGGCGCAGTTGGAGGCGCAGCAGGCGAAGACGCCGCTGTCGCCGTACGAGAATGTTCCGTATATCTACAATATGCCGGGTTACTTCGCCAGCTATTTCGTCGTGCCGGAGCAGTTCGAAGCGGCGCCCGGCACGTGGACGGTCGGCGCGGGAGCGGAGTCGCTTCGCGGCGTGCTGCTGCAGGGCAAGGACGACGGACAGCCGGCGTCGGCGGTTCCGGCGGAAGCCGCGATTCCGGTCGACGCGTCGGGCATCTACACCGTCTGGGCATATACCGAAGACGATGGAACGGGGAGCGGCGGCTTCTCGCTCGCCGTGGACGGCTTCGAGCTGGCGGAGCCGCTCGGCGATCACGGTACCGTCGGATGGGCTTGGGAACGCGGCGGCCGGGTGAATCTGAAGGCGGGCGCCGCGGCGCTGTCGCTGCGCGACGCGTCGGGAGCGAGTCCCCGGGTAGCGGCTCTGCTGTTCACGGCGGATCCCGAATTCGTGCCGAGCGCGGATTACGCGGAATTGAAAGCGGAGCTCGCGGTCACCCGCCCCGTTTCGGAGGGGCCGCCGCCGTCGGACGTCGTGTTCCTCCGGACCGGCAGCTTCGAGGAGTTCGGCACTTGGAACTTGCAAGGCTACGAATCCGCCTTCGGCACGGTCAATCTGATCGGCATCATGTCGGCGGACGACGCGGTATTCGATCCGTCCGCGGCGGAGCCCGCCGTCGCCCGATTCGAGGCGCCGATCTCGGGCACCTATAAGGTATGGGTCCGCTCCCGAGACTTCTCCGCGCGGCAGGGGACGAGATTTTTCAACGTCGAGGTGAACGGCGAGCGCCTCGCCAAGACGTTCGGGAAGCACGGCATCAACGGCTGGGCGTGGGAGGACGGCGGCACGGTCGAGCTGACGCCGGGCACGAACGTCTTGAAGCTGCATGACACGTCGGGGTATTACGCCCGGACGGACGGCATTTTCCTAACGAACGATTTGAACTTCACGCCTCCGAGCTCCTATACGGAGCTGCTGAAGATCGCGAAGCCGACGTACGTGTTCCAGGATCGTCTCGACTATCCGGCATGGGCGAAGACGAGCGCCGCGCCGACGCAAGTGCATACGCTGGAAAACGATAACGTGCGCATCGAGTTTTCCGAGGTACCGACGGCGCAAGGCAACGTCGTGCAGAAGCGCACGTACCTGAAATCGAACGGAAGCTTCGTGCCGGTCGAGTCGCGAACGGACGAATTCGGCTACCTGATGCTGTATGGCGAGGAGAGCGAGCCGGCCGGCATCGCCCAACAATCGCCGATCTTCTCGACGCAGGTGAATGCGGAAGGCCAAGACATCCGCTTGGTCACGGTGAACGCGTTCGAAGCCGGACTGCCGTATTGGATGATTCCGTCGTCGGTCTCGCTCCAGGGCGAGGACGCCGCCTTGTTGGTCTCGGAGAACGAGGTCGCTCGTCTGGAAGCCGAATGGAGCCTGCCGGACGGCGCGACGGAGCCGGTCGTCGTGATCCGGCTGCTCCCGAAGCAAGCGGGCGCATTCAGCGTCGGCATGTTCAACGGAACGGAGCGGGACGTCGAGGAGATCGACTATTTGCTCAATCCGTTCCGCTACCACGGCAAGCGGCTGCCGGAGGAGCCGGTGCTGAATACGGAGCAGACGTCGTCGAACGCGGCGAGCTCCGTGACGTTGTCCGGCAAGCCCGACATCGCGGGCGGCCGCGAGGTGACGTACGCGGTCGTCGCGGATCCTTCGTCCATGAAGGATCGATGGGCGTACGCGGAATCGTCGGAGTTCGGTCTCGGCATTATGGGACGCGACCGCGGCGTATTGCCTTCGTTGTTCGCGCCGCTGATCGGCATGCCGGGCTCGCGGATGGAACCGGGCGACGCGTACACGTTCACGTACCGTCCGGTCACGCGGCTCGCGGGCTGGTACGACACGTACCGGCATGTGACCCAATCCATTATGGGCCTTACGGATTATCGCAAAAACATCGAGTCGTCCTTGACGGATACGATCTTCAACGTGCAGGACTTGATGCTGAACGATAACTTCGGCGGCTGGGACGTCGAAATGAAAGCGCACTATAACATGGAAGGGCAGAACGTCGGCACGACCGCCAGTCCGCTCGCCGCGATGCAGGCGTACCTGCTGTCGGAAGACGACGAGCTGTACGAACGCCGGGTCGTCCCGACGCTCGCGTCGATGCTGACGCGGAAAAATCAGCATTTCTCTTCGAAGGGCAACACGACCGCGCATCCTGCGATCACGTTCCCGAACCCGCTGCCGATCGGCTCGCCGACGGCCGGCTACGGCACGAGCGTGTTCGGCGGATTGTTCGACATGACGCAGGGGCTGTCCCCGGCGTTCCGGGAGGTCGGCGTCGACAACGGCGTCAAGCAGACCGCGGGCAACGCGCCTTCCTGGTCCGATCACGTCTGGATGTACCGGTATACGGGCAATACGGCGTACTTGGAGCAGGCGAAGGCGGCGGCCGATCAATATTTGGAGTCGGTCGTGTACGCGGCGCCGAGCGCGCTGCCCGACTTCGGCAGCTTCATCTACATCAGCTATTATCCGAACCTGAACGCGCTGCTCGATTTGTATGAAATCAGCGGCGAACAGCGATATTTGGACGGAGCGGCGGCGGCGGCCCGCGTGCTGATGACGACGCTGCGCACGTTCCCCGTACCGGAAGGGGAGACGACGATCAGCGCCGATGCGATTCGGGAGAGAGGCTTCCTGGACGGCGCGCACTTCTGGTGGAAGGGCGAATATTCGGATCGCTTAGGTCATCCGGAGCGATTGGCGGACCTGCAGGATATGACGGTCCCGGCGTGGATGCCTTCGCCCGTCGGCCTCGGCGTCGAACAAGCGAGCACGTTCATGGGCACCGATTCCGGCTTCATCACGATGTCGAACTGGGCGCCCGACCTGATGCGCCTCGCGAAGCTGACCGGCGACGAGACGTTCGAGACGTACGCCCGCAACGCGGTGCTCGGACGCGGCGCGAACTATCCGGGGTATTACCAGAACCAATACATGATGCATCAGAAGACGGCGGACTTCCCGTACGCGGGACCGGACCTCACGAGCATTTATTATCATCATATCCCGGTGTACTACGGGCTGCTGACGGACTACTTGTTCGCCCAGGCATGGAACTGGTCCGACGGACGCATCGACTTCCCGTTCCTGCGCCAGCAAGGGTATGCCTATTTCAATAACCGGAAGTTCGGGGGCGAGCCCGGCACGTTCTTCGGCGAAACGGACATGTGGCCGTGGCTGAAGCGCGGGCTGGTCGCGACGGACAGCATCCAAGTTGATTGGCTGGCGGCGCGGAAGGACGGCAAGCTCGGCCTCGCGCTGATGAACGAGGATGCGGCGCCGATCGCGACGACGGTGACGTTCGGCGAGGAACTGGGCGGCGCGATGCTCTCGGGCGCGGCGACGCTGTACGACGCGGCCGGCAACGCCTCCGCAGTGACCGTTTCCGGCGGAGCGGTGACGGTGACCGTTCCGGCTCGCGGCTTGATCGCGATCGTCATGGATCATCCGGAGGTGCAGGCGCCGGCCTTCGCGGCGATCGACGATTCGACCGCGCTGGCCCGTCCGCTCGGCGAGACGGTCGCGCATGCGACCGGCGGCGCGGACTTCGGCGCAGGCGCGGTGCTGCAGACGAATCCGTCGTTCTACCATGCGTATGCGTACGTTACGGATATGCCGGAGACGACGGCTCGCGTGACGCTCCGCTACCGCGTCGGCGAAGGCGAATGGCAGGCGGAGGAGAAGGCGGCGTACCCGTATGAATTTACGGTGAAGGTGACGGGCGACGCGCCGTTCGATTTCTACTTCGACGTGCACGGCAAGGACGGTACGGTGCGCACCTCGTCCCAGAAGCGGCTTGCCCCTTACGCGGCGGGGACGGACATTATCGCCTTCCAAGCGGGCGGCGGTCAAATCGGGAACGCGTTCATCGCGCGGGAAGCCCGGACGGTCGTTTCGATCGTATACGGGACGGATACGAGCGCCTTGGCGCCGACGGTCGTCTTGTCCGAAGGGGCGGCGCTGCTGTCTCCGGCGGGGACGGCCGACCATACAGATCCGGTCGATTACGTCGTACGGGCGGAGAACGGCGCGACCGACACATGGACCGTATTCGTGGCGCAGATCGACGACGCCTCGGGGCTGCAGCGGCTGCTGACATTTTTACAGGATCAAGGGTGGCTCGGCAACCAAGGCATCGCCAACTCTTTGGAGAAGCAAGCGCTGCGCGAGCAGTATCATGCGTTCCAGCAACATGTATCGTCTTTGGAGCAGGAAGGCCGGCTGATGCCGGAGACGGCAGCGCTCTTGCTTCAAGCGGCGGATTCGCTGATGACGGGGACGTAAGTCGATAAAGGAAGCCGGCCGGCGCGAGCCGGTCGGTTTCGTTCGGGGGGAGAACAAAATGAATAGCAGGTTCACGGCGCCGCCCGCGCGCGACGCGTCTGCCGTATGGTCGAACGGAACGAAGATCATTTGGTTCCCGGACGAGGTGGAGACGCACTTCGAGCAGCCGAAGAACGCGTTCTGCCTGTTTCGCAAGACGTTCGAGGCGCCGGCGGGGGTGTCCGCGGCGCGCGTCAGGGCGTTCGCGGATTCCCGGTACCGGCTGTCGATCAACGGAACGTACGTCGGACGCGGCCCTTGCCGAAGCGATCCGAGGCGGCAGGTCGTCGACGAGCTCGACGCCGCCGCGTATATTCGGCCGGGGATCAACGTCGTCTCCGTGCTCGCGCTGCATTACGGATACGGAACGGGACAGTCGATTCACCGCATTCCCGCGTTGGTCGTCGAGGTGGAGCTGACGACGGCGGACGGCGAGCGTCTCGTCATCCCGAGCGACGAAAGCTGGAAGTGCCGGCCGGCCGCCGCCTATGACCGGTCGGCGCCTCGCGTGAACGGCTGCCAGGGCCCGATCGAAATCTTCGATTCCAGGGCGGAGCTTCCCGGGTGGGAACGGCCCGAGTTCGACGATAGCGGTTGGGCGGCCGCCAAAGGGCGAGGAACGAAGCTGTCTCCGTTCTGGAATTGGACGAAACGCGAGATTCCGCCGCTGGAGGAAGGCGAGGCGGCCGCGAAGGTCGTCGCTTGGAGAGGGACGCTCTCGGAACGTCCCGGTCCGCCAAGTCGGCTTCATCATCAAATCATGGAGGAGTCCGTCGACGCCGAGATGGCGGAGACGTCGGAGCCGATCGGGGACGGCGTCGTCGTCGAAGCGTCGCGGCGCGGGACGGCGACCGTCGTCACCTTCGATCTCGGCTCGACGGAGCCCGGTTACCTGCGGCTTCGGGCGACCGGCGCCGAAGGCGATATCGTGGACGCGGTGTACGCAGAGCGGCTATGGTGCGGCAAGGCGCCGCTTTCGCTGACGAGCAATCGTCCGATCGACCGGTTTATTCTGAACGGAACGACGGCGCAGGAGCTGGAAACCGCCTTCGCTTGGCGGGCGTGCCGGTACGTGCAGCTCATCGTGCGCAACCCCGGCGGCCCCGTGACCATTCATCGGGTCGGCCTCCGAACGAGAACATATCCGCTGGAGCGGACGGCCGAATTCCATTGCAGCGACGAGCGGCTGCGCCGGATTTGGGACATCTCCGCGCATACGCTGCGTCTGTGCATGCAGGACGGCTTCCTCGACTCTTCGAGCCGGGAGCAGCAGCAGTGGATGGGCGACGGGCGCTGGCAAGCGGTGATCAACTACCATTACTCCGGCGATGCGCGATTGCACCGAAAGCTGCTCGAACAGATCGGCCAGTCGCAGGATCCCTCGGGCATGACGAAGGCGAGGTACCCGGACGGACATCATAACTACCCGCCGATCCCGTCGTTCTGCCTCGCGTGGATCAGTTCGTTCGGCGAATACGAGCTGTATTCGGGGGACGGCAGCCTGCTGCCCGCCTGGTGGCCGAACGTGGTGCACGCGCTGCGGTGGTTTTCCGCCTACGCGAACGAAGACGGCTTGCTCGAGGACGTCCCGTATTGGCCGTTCATCGATTGGGGCGAAGGGCCGGAAGGGCCCGTCCCGGACGACCAGCGGGGCGGCGTCGTGACCGCCTTGAACTTGCAGTACGCGGAAGCGCTCGGGGCGGCGGCCGGGTACGCGAGCCGGCTCGGGGACGAGGAGGCGGAAGCGCATTACGCGAGGGAAGCCGCGCGAGTCCGAACGGCGATCCGAGCGGTTCTCTGGGACGATCGGCAAGGCGCCTACGTCGACTGTCTCGTCGACGGGGCCGCAAGCGAGAGCGTCAGCGAGCCGACCAACGCCCTCGCGATCTTGCTGCTGCACGAGGCGGGGGAGGAGCGCGCGCGGCGGATCGGCCGGCGCGTCTTCTCCGGTTCGGCCGCCGGCGGCGCGGTCGCGGCGGGCAGCCCGTACTTCATGCTCGTCATCGGCCGGGCGCTCGTGAAGCTGGGCTGGGCGGCGCGGGCGCTCGAGCTGATCCGGGAGCGCTACGGCGCGTTCCTCGACGCCGGCTCCGACACGACGTGGGAGCGGTGGACGCTGTTCCACGAAGGCAGTGACGGGAGCGTCTCTTATTCGAGCGCGAGCCACGCCTGGGGGGCTTCCCCGATCGTCTTTATTTATGAAGGCATCTTCGGCTTGACGCCGCTCGAGGGCGGATTTCGCCGGTTCGCGATGGACCCCGACCCTTGCAATTTGGACGACGTCCGCGCGACGCTCCCCGTCGCCGAAGGCGAGATCGACATGAGCCTCGAGCGCATCGACGCGGAAAGCTGGAGCCTTGCCGTCTCGATTCCGCCTGGGTATTCCGGCCGAATCGCCGGCCGGCATTGCGAGGCCGGCCGCCATACCATCACGATCGCGAAGGAGAAGGGAACATGATCGACGAGAGCGGGTTCGTATTGCGAAGCCCAAGCGGCGTCTTGACGGCAACGCTGCGTCTGACGCGCGAGAAGAGACTTCGATATCAGGTGAAGCGCGGCGACGCGGTCGTCGTGGAAGACGGCGACATCGGCATCACGGCGGACGGCGTCGATCTGGGCGACGGCGTCGCCTTCGAAGACATTCGTCAAGAGACGATCTACGAGACGTACAAGGTATTCGGCGGACATTCGGACGCCCTGAATCACTGCAACGCGTATCGCTTCTCGCTCCGGCACGCCGCGAGCGGAGAAGCGTACGAGCTGCAAGCGCGAGCGTACGACGACGGCTTCGCGTTCCGGTACGCGCTACCGCGGGAAGGAACCACGACCGTACAAGGGGAAGCGTCGAGTTGGACGCTTCCGGCCGGCAGCCGCGTATGGCTGTTCGAGCGGAACAACGGCTGGAAGCTGAAGAGCTATGCGGGCGAATGGATTTCCGCCGACGCGGAGGAGCTCCATACGGTATCCGGTCAAGGTCCCGTGCAGGGCACTCCGCTCGTCGCGGAGCTGCCGGACGGGCGCGGGTACGCGGCGATCGCGGAAGCCGCACTGTACAACTATAGCGGCATGCGACTGGAAGCGATCGGACGTCGCGCCGTTCGCGCGAATTTCACCGAAGGGGACGCCGGTTTCGCCGTGGAAGGCGCCGTCCTGACGCCGTGGCGCGTCGCGATGGCCGCGCCGGACTTGGACGGTCTCGTGAACAGCGATTTGATTACGAACCTGAATCCGGCTCCGTCCGCGGCGCTGTTCTCCGACACAAGCTACATTCGTCCGGGACGCTCCGCGTGGCGTTGGTGGAGCCTCGGCACCGGGACGCCGGAGCAGGAGCGGGAGACGGTCGACCGGGCGGCGGCGCTCGGCTTCGAGTACACGACGGTCGACGAAGGCTGGGAGGCGTGGCCGGAGCCGTGGGCGGACCTGCGTCGCTTGACCGATTACGCGAAGGGAAAGCACGTCGGCGTCTTCGTGTGGAAACGGTCGAAGGAGATCGACGATCCGCGGGAGGGGTGGCGGACGATGCGCGAGTTTTTCGATAAGGCGAAGGACGCCGGCGCCGTCGGCCTCAAGATCGACTTCATCGACAACGAGTCGAAGGCCGCGATCGACTTCGAGATCGCGGCGCTGCGGCTGGCGGCGGAGCGGCGGCTGATGATCAACTTCCACGGCATCTCGAAGCCGACCGGCGAATCGCGGACGTATCCGAACGAAATTTCGCGGGAAGGTATACGCGGCCTCGAGCTCAACAAGATGAAGGAAGGGCCGATTCCGGCTTGGCACAACGCCGCGCTGCCCTTCACCCGCTTCGTTGCGGGGCACGGGGATTATACGCCCGTCGGCTTCTCGAACCCGGGGGAGACGACGTATGCGCATCAGCTGGCGACGATGGTCGCCTTCACGTCCCCGCTGCAGGTCGTCGCCGAAAACCCGGCCTTCCTGCTCGAGGAGGCGGCGGCGCGGCCGGCGTTGGACGTCCTGAAGTCGATCCCGTCCGTATGGGACGAGACGCGAGCGCTGCCGCCCAGCGCGATCGGCGAGCTCGCCGTTCTCGCCCGGAGGTCCGGGGAGGCGTGGTTTCTCGGCGTCCTGAACGGCAAGGCGGAGCGTACGACGGTTCGGCTGCCGCTCTCTTTCCTGGACGACGGGGCGGCGTACGACGCGGTCGAAATCGTCGACCGCGGACCCGGAAGCATGGCGCGCAAGGAAGGCATGCGCGTCGCTTCGCGGGACGCAGTGGACATCGTCTTGGAGCCGAATGGAGGATATGTCGCCGTATTAAGGAAGGCGTGACCTAAACAGATCAGGGATAGGGAGAAAAAGGAGGTTCAAACCCATGAAGCAGACCGAGTATGCGTTACTCGTCGCCGGCGCGACCTTCGCCGGCATCGGCGCGGCGGCGGCCGCGACGGAAGCGAATCGGAGCGTCGTCGTCGTCGAGCGCACGGCTTTGGTCGGACGCGAATTTATCGACGCCTTGAACCCGGGACGGGGGACGGGGACGCCGAAGACGGATTTCGGTCGAAGGTTCCGGGACGAAGCGGCGAATCGCAACGTCATGACCGAAGCGGGGCTCCTGCATCTCCCGGCGCTGCATCCCGTCTTATGTCTTCGGATGAAGCAATATGGGATGAATGTCCGTTTTCTCACGGAGATCGTCGAAGTCGAAGACGCCGGCGGACGTTACGTCGTAACGCTGTTCGACGCCGCCGGCCTGCATCGAGTGACGACGGACGAAATCCTGGATACGTCGACGCAGCGGCTTACCGAGCCGGGAAATCCGTTCGTGCCGGTGCATAAGCGATTGAACGCTTATTTGCATCATCCCGACATCGGCGCGGTCCCGCTGCCCGAACCGATCGACGACGCGATGTCGATCGCTTGGGGAAGGTTTCCTTCCGAGGTCGTCTTGCGGGTATGCGTTCCGCCGAAGCTGAATTGGCTGCAAGCGAAGCAATGGCTGTACCGGTATTGGGAAGCGAGACCGGAGGCTTGGGCGCCGTGGACGATCGCGGCGGTCGCCGGTGGCTTCGAATCGATCGTTCGCCGCGGGCCCCGGCGGCTGAAGGAAGGATGGACCTGGCTTCCTTCCGAAGCGTACGATCATCCGATGGAAGCGATCGACGCGGGGTACGCTCATCTGACATACGAGGGAGGGGTTCGCGATGAAGCCGCATTATGACGTCGTCGTCGTCGGACTCGGCACGGCGGGAGCGATCGCGGCGATCGCCGCCGCCCGCCTAGGCCTTCGCGTGCTGGGCGTCGAACGGCACACGTGCATGGGAGGCGTCGGAACGGCCGGCGGCGTCATCGGGTATTATCTCGGTACGCGCGGAGGCTTGTACGAACGGATCGATCGCCAAATCCCCGATACGGAACGGCGGGTGTTCACGCCATCCTTCGGCGTGAACGCCGAAGGGAAGCAGTATGTGCTGGAGCGGGAGGCGGTCGAAGCCGGCGCGACGATCCGTTACGATACGACCGTAACCGCCGTGCGCCGGGAAGGAACCGCCGTCCGCGGCGTCGAATGCTTCTCTCCGGACGCCGGGCGGTACGAGGTCGCTTGTTCCGTCGTCGTCGACGGTACGGGCAATGCGGACGTCTGCCGGCTGGCCGGCTGCGAGCTGCGCGGCGGGCGGGCGTTCGACGGGCAGGCGCAGCCCTTTTCCAACGTATGGTTCCGTATGAAGGACAATCGGGTCCAAGCCGCTTACACCGATTCCGGTTATGTGTTCCCCGAGGACCCCGAGAGCTTATCCCGGGCGATCGTCGATTCCGCGCTGCTGTCGACGCATCTGAAGGATCGGTTCGAGGAGGAGCCGCGGCTGATCCGCGTCGCTCCGCAGCTCGGCGTCCGGGAGAGTCGGTTCATCGTCGGCGAGGAGAACGTGACGTTGGACGATTTCCTGCATGACCGTTACACCCGACAGCCTGTGTTCATGGCGTATTCGAACTTGGATAATCATAGCAAGGACCTTGCTTTCGAGAGCGAGCTGCAGCGGGACTGGTCGGTCGCGGCGAGTCTGTGGGGTCTCCGGTTCGCGGTGCCGATTCCGCTCGGCGCGTTGATCCCGAGAGGAACCGACGGGCTGATCGTCGCAGGGCGCTGTCTCGCCGTCGACCATGATTTGGCCGCTTGCGTCCGGATGAAGCGGGATATGCAGAAGTGCGGGGAAGCCGCCGCCTACGCCGCGTTTCTATCGATCGAGAAGGGCGTGCCGCTGCGGGACGTGCCGTACCCCGAGCTGGCGAAGCTGCTTCGCGAGACGGACTGCTTGCCGGAACGCCATGAAGTCTATTTCGAGCAGCGGCTTGCGGAAGGCGACAAGTCGAACCCGCTCATCCGATGGATCGAGGACCATGGCGAATTGAAGGCAGGCCTCTCCGGCGTCAAGCCCGGCGTGGCGATCTGGTCGGCGAGACGGTTGGGAGACGCCGTTCGTCCGCGGCTGCTGGAGTGGATGCGCGACGAGGCGTCCGAGCATCTGCGCAAGCACAGCGCGATCGCGCTGGCGCTGCTGCAGGACCCGGCTGCGGCGCCGGTCTTGCGGGACATCTTGCGGGAGCGCGATCCGTTCTTCCCGTCCACGAGCGTGAAGTATAATCAATCCCGCGGATACGCCGCCGCGTACCTGCTGGGCAAGCTGGCCGACAAGGATGCGATTCCGGAGCTGCGCGGCGTCCTCGAGCAGCGGGATGCGTTCCCGTGGACCGAGCGAGACAAGGAGTTTCTGTCGGACGCGCAGGAATTGAGATTTCAATACGTGTCGTTCGCGTTGACGGCGTTGTCCCGCATCGGGGATCGGCATGCGGACGTCCGGCAGCGCATTGCAGACATTTTCGAAAATTATAAACCGATGCTCGACGACTCGCTGTCGATCACCTTCAAGGGCAGCACTGTCCTCCGCAACCCGATGGACGGCAAGCTTCGCCGGTTGATCGACGAGACGATCGCCCGATGGGATATCGCTTATGCTTAACCCGAAAGCGTTCCCTCGGTATCGGGATTTCGATCCGCTCGTTCCGGTATGGTGCGTTACCCCCGGGAAGGGCGGCTGTATTCACCGCTTCTTCGATACGTCCCCCTTCAGTCCTTCCGGCAAGTATTTGGCCGTATTGCGTCTGCCGCGGGAGGATAGGCTGAACTTGCCGGGAGAGTCGGCGGATATCGTCGTCGTCGATCTGGAGACGGGCGAAGAGCGCGTCGTCGCGTCGACTTCCGGATGGGAAGCGCAGTTGGGCGCGAATCTGAACTGGGGAAGCGAAGATTCGGCGTTGTTTTATAACGACGTGGACCTCGAAACCTGGGAACCGTTCTGCGTCAAGCTGAACTTCCTCACGGGGGAGAAGCGGCGGCTCGAGGGGGGGATCTACCGAATTTCCCCCGACGGGCGAACGATCGTTTCGGCGTCCCTCGAGCGGATGCGCCGCACGCAGGACGGGTACGGCGTCGTGCTGCCGGATGATCGCGTGCCCCGCAACTTCGGGCTTCGCGAGGACGATGGATTGTACGCGACCGACGTCGCCACGGGGAAGCGGAAGCTCTTGGCGTCGATCCGCGACGTATTCGATCGCGCGCATCCGCGCATCCCGCGCTCGCGATACGAGCAAGGCGAATGCTACGGCTTCCATTGCAAATTCAATCCCCAAGGCGATCGGCTGCTGTTCACCATGCGATGGTATTTAACGGAAGAGGACCAGCCGTGGAATATGCTTCCCAAGGGGCTGGATTATTGGGTCGTCACGATGAGACCGGACGGCAGCGACATCGCCGTGGCGGTCGGACCCGAGCTGTGGAGGCAAGGAGGGCACCACATCAATTGGTTCCCCGACGGTGAGCGGTTGTCCATGAACCTCCGTTCGGAGGGGGACGAGGAGCTGTCTCTCGTCCAGGTGAACGCGGACGGAACGGGCCTGAGGAAGATCGTCGACGGCGTTCCGGGCTCCGGTCATCCGACGGTGCACCCGGACGGCGTCCACATCTTGACCGATGCGTACGAGAACGAGAAGGTGTCGTTCGGAGACGGCACCGTGCCGTTGCGATGGATCGACGCGAAGGCAGGTTCGGAGAAGACGATCGTGCGCATCAACGTAGGCAATCCGGCGACTTCGGCGAATACCGCGCTTCGCGTAGATCCCCACCCGGCGTGGGATTCCCAATATAAGCGCGTTGCCTTCAACGGATATGTGAATGGCACTCGTAGAGTGTTCGTGGCGGATCTAAGCGCGTTATCTTGAAAAAGAAGGGCTGCCCCAAGTCGTCTAGACTTTCGGGGCAGCCCTAATCCATCTTATTCCGATTCCGCCGAGAGCTTAGGCTTCTTGCCTTCGTCCGGATCCTCCGCCGGCTTGGCCCGCTTAATAAACAACGCCATGACGAGCGAGACCGCGGAGATGATCGTGGCGACGAAGAACGCATCGTTAATGCCGCCGAGCATCGCTTCCATGCCGATGGCGAGCTTCGTCTCGTCCGTCGGCACCGCCGTCAGCCGGCTGATCGCGTCCGCGGCGTACGCTTCCTGCCGGGTGGACATGATCGTCACGAGGAACGCCGTGCCGATCGCGCCGGACACCTGCTGCAGCGTGTTGTTCATCGCCGTGCCGTGCGGGTAGAAGCGAGGAGGAAGCTGGTTCAAGCCGTTCGTGGAGACGGGCATCATGACCATGGACATTCCGAACATTCGAATCGTATGAATGACCGTCAGCTCGGTATAGGTCGTCTCCATCGTCAGATCGCTCAGCAAGTACGTCGTAATCGTCATAACGGTCAAGCCGATGACGGCGAGAGCGCGTCCGCCGAATCGGTCGAACAGCCTGCCGGTGACCGGGGACATGAGCGCCATGAGGAGCGCGCCCGGCAGCATCATCAGCCCCGCGTCGATCGGGGAGATGCCGCGGATGCTCTGCACGTACAGCGGCAGCAGCAGCATGCCGGAGAACATGGCCATCGTCAAAACCATCGAGATGGCCGCCGATAACGAATACGCGGGAAAGCGGAAGATGCCGAAGTTCAACATCGGCCGCTCCATCTGCGATTGACGCAGGATGAACCACGTCAGAGCGGCTACCCCGGCGATGATGGTCAGATAGACGGTCGGGTGCTCCCAGCCCTTCGAGCCGGCGGAGCTGAAGCCGTACAGCAGACCGCCGAAGCCGATGCTCGACAAGACGAGCGAGAAGAAATCGAGGCGGACGTTCGACCGTTCCTTCTTGTCTTTCAAGAGGAAGAAGCCGAGCAAGAGCACGACCGCCGCGATCGGCGTGACGAAGTGGAACAGCATTCTCCAATCGTAGTGTTCGACGATCCAGCCCGACAGCGTCGGACCGATCGCCGGCGCGCCCATTAAGACGAGTCCGAAGACGCCCATCGCCGCGCCGCGTTTTTCTACGGGAAAGCTGACCAGCATGACGTTCATCAAGACCGGCATCATGATCGCCGAACCGGAGGCCTGCACCATCCGTCCGGTCAGCAGCAGCGGGAACGCGTGCGCATAGCCGGCCAACACCGTGCCTAGCAAGAACAAACCCATGGCCCCCAAAAACAAGTGGCGGACCGAATATTTCTGAATCAGGAACGCCGTCGTCGGGATCAAGATGCCGTTCACCAGCATGAAGCCGGTGGAGAGCCACTGCACCGTCGACGGGTCGATCGCGAGGTCGTTCATGATCGAGGGAAGGGCGATATTCAACAGCGTATTGTTAAGAAAAGTAATGAATGCGCCGATCATCAATACGGCGAGCAAGCCGTACGGCGGACGGGCGGGGGGCGATGCGGTCGGTTCCATAATCGTCTCCTTCGGTTGTTCGGGTTTACCTAATTTTTTGCAGGTGACAAGATCATATACCACCGTACCCCGAATCGCAAGAAACCGTTGGCCACCGGTCAACAATCGCGAACGGATCGCCGGGTTCGGCGCGCCGCTTTCCCCCGCCTCGAAGGGGGATTGTCCTTTTCCGCTCCTTATCCTCGGTTTCCCTTGAGTCAGCTGGAGCCGGTCTAGGGAACCGAGAGCATGTAATTGCGGAACATCCCCGCCCCCCCCACGCCGCGCACAGCTGAGCGAAGGGAAGCCGAGGACAAGGAGCCGCGGAACGTCCCCGTCCTCTGGCCAGCGACTGTCTCGGACGTCCTCGTGGCGGGGGCGGCCCTGTTATTTCGCCCGGTCCTCTTCGTTTTCTGGTATTCTATACAGTGGCATAGATAGAAACGGAGATGAGATCCATCATGAATCAAGCGCCAAACATGGAAACGGCGAAGGCGGAAGGCGGTCGCTCGAAGGGGCGGCTGCTGACGGGCGTCGTGTTAGGAACGGCTACGGCGATCGGGCCGTTTTCGATCGATATGTACTTGCCGGCGCTGCCGGATATGGCGGCGGAGTACGCAACGAACGCGGCCTGGACGCAGGTGACGCTGACGATGTTCCTGCTCGGCATGGCGATCGGTCAGATCGTCGCGGGACCGATCAGCGACGCTTGGGGGCGCAGAAGACCGCTCTTCATCGGACTATGCGTATATATCGTCGCTTCGCTCTTATGCGCGGTCGCGCCGACGATCGAATGGCTGGCGGCGCTTAGGCTGCTGCAAGGGCTGGCGGGCGCTTCGGGGGTCGTGATCGCGCGGGCGATCGCCAGGGACCGGTTCGAGGGCGTGGAACTGACGAAGTTTTTCGCATTGCTCACCCTGATCGGCGGAGCGGGGCCGATCGTCGCGCCGATTATCGGCGGACAGCTGTTGCTGCTCACGTCTTGGCACGGCGTGTTCGTGTTCTTGGCCGCGTTCGGCTTGTTCTTATGGGTTTCCCTCTTTATGGCGATTCCGGAGAGTCTGCCGCGAGAGCGCCGCATCGCCGGGGGGATCGGGAATTCGACGCGTTCGATGCTCGGGCTGCTCAAGAACCGGGAATTGATCGGCTTCGCGTTGACCCAAGGCTTGGCGCAAGCCGGACTATTTTCGTACATCTCCAGCTCGTCGTTCCTGATGCAGGATCATTACGGCGTGTCGCCGCAGACGTTCAGCTTGCTGTTCGCGCTGTGCGGCTCCGCGTTCATCGTGGGCTCTCAAGGCACGGCGCGGCTGGTCGGGAAATACTCCGAGCGCACGCTGCTGTTCACGGGCCTGATCGTTGCGGCGGCTTCCGGACTCTATTTGCTCGCGGCGCTGATTCTTGAGGCCGGCCTGCCTTTCGTCGTGCCCGCGCTGTTCCTCGTCGTCTGCTGCATGGGCGTCATCGGCACGACGTGCACGTCGCTCGCGCTGCAGAAGCATAAGCAGGCCGCGGGCAGCGCAGCCGGCTTGCTCGGCTTGATCGGCATGTCGGCCGGCGCTTTGATTTCGCCGCTGACCGGCCTAGGCGGAGGCGAGACGGTACTGCCGATCGGCGCAGTCATCGCAGCCTGCTTCTGCGGAGCGCTGCTCAGTTATTTCCTGTTCATACGTCGCTCGGACGCTTAAAAAGAAAGAAGTCCCCTGCTGCCATGGATTCGGCGTCGGGGGACTTTGCTTTCCAGAGGCGAGAACATAATTATTTGGAAACGTTTCAAAAACATATTGAAACGTTTCCAACATGGTGCTATAATCCAATTCATAAAGATAAGCGTTTCTGTTTGCGGAGGGTTCTTCATGTCAAGCATTAAAGACGTAGCGAGTTTGGCCGGCGTCGCGGTCGGCACCGTGTCCAGAGTCATCAATAACATCGGATCGGTAAAGCCGCATACCCGCGATAAGGTGCTTGCGGCGATCGAGCAGTTGAATTACGTGCCGAACGAGGTGGCGCGAAACTTCAAGATGCAGAAGTCCAAGATGGTCGCGCTGTTGCTCCCGAGCATCTGGCATCCTTTCTTTTCCGAGCTGGCGTATTATATCGAAGACGAATTGGATCGATACGGGTTCAAGTTAATGTTGTGCAACAGCGGGGGCAAGCCGGAGAAAGAGCTCTATTACCTGGATATGCTGCTGCAAAATAAAGTCGCCGGCGTCGTCGGCATCACCTACAACCATATCGAAAATAACGTAAGCGCGGACATTCCGATCGTCAGCATCGACAGACATTTCGCGAAAGCGATTACATGCGTAACCTCGGACAATTTCGACGGCGGGCGGATCGCGTTCCGGGAGCTGCTGAAGGCGGGCGCCAAGAAGCCGGCGTTTCTGGGCAGCCGGCCGGAGGTATACAGCGAGACGCTGCGGCGCAAGGAAGGGTTCCTTCACGAAGCGGTGCTTCACCGGATCGAGCCGATCGTCTACGAAGGGCCGGATCCTTGCCTCGACGACGAAGGCTTCTACCGGACGTTCCTGGAACGATTCCCGGAGGCGGACGGTTTGTTCGCCATCACCGACATGGCGGCCGCGAAATATATAGAGACGGCGAAGTCGTTCGGGAAGCGGGTGCCGGCGGACGTGAAGGTGATCGGGTACGACGGCATTCAAGACCATCCTTATTTTCATCCGGTCTTGTCGACGATCCGGCAGCCGGTGGAAGAGATGGCTCGCACGGCGGTCACGCTGCTGTTGAAAAAAATTGAAGGAGAAGCCGTGGAGCAGGAGACGTACCGCATTCCTGTCCGGTTTCGCCCCGGCGAGACGACATAAATTTTTTTTCAATTATTTTTGAAACGTTTCAAATTCCAAAAACCTTCAACGTCGGGGGATGACGACATGCAACAGAGCCGCCGCGCGGCCAAAAGCATCATGGCGAATTGGGAGCTTTACGCGCTGATTGCCTTTCCGGTCGCCTACTTTATTGTGTTCCGGTACATTCCGATGTACGGCGTTACGATCGCTTTCAAGGATTTCTCCCCGGCGCTCGGCATCTGGGGCAGTCCTTGGACCGGCTTCGACCACTTCCGAACTTTTTTCGAATCATATAATTTCGAACAAATCCTAAGGAACACGGTGTTCCTTAGCGTCCTACTACTGCTGATCGCGTTCCCGATTCCGATCCTTGCGGCGCTCATGCTCAATCAGGTGGCGCATCGGCGGCTGAAGCGGTTCATCCAGACGTCGATCTACGCGCCGTACTTCATCTCTACCGTCGTGCTGATCGGCATGGTGTACGTGTTCTTGTCCCCGAACAGCGGCATCGTCAATCACTTGATCGTCGCGTTGGGCGGGGAGCCGATCCTATTTATGGCGAAGGCGGAGTGGTTCCGGCCGATCTACGTATTCACCGACGTCTGGCAGAACACCGGCTTCGCCTCTATCATCTACTTGGCCGCGCTCGCCGGCATCGACCCGCATCTGCACGAGGCGGCGGTCGTGGACGGCGCAAGCAAGTGGCAGCGGGTCCGCCATATCGACTTGCCGGGCATCGCGCCGACGATTCTCGTCATGTTCATTCTCGCGATCGGCAACTTAATGAACATCGGGTTCGAAAAGGCGTTCTTAATGCAGACGGACGTCAACGTCGACACCTCGGAAATTATCCCGACTTACGTGTACAAGATCGGCATTCAACGCGCCCAGTACAGCTTCTCGGCGGCGATCGGGTTGTTCAACGCCGTCATTAACCTGATCCTGCTCGTCGTCGTAAACCAGACCGTCAAGAAGATGAACGGCAACAGCTTGTTCTAAGGAGAGGAACCTCGATGCCGACGCTGAAAAGAAAATCCGGCAGCGACATTCTGTTCGATGTCGCGAATTATACGCTGCTACTCGGGTTTACGTTATTGATTTTGTATCCGCTTTATTTCATTCTGATCGCTTCCTTCAGCGACCCGGACCGGGTCAGCGCCGGCGCCGTGTGGCTGTGGCCGACGGACGTCACGTTCGAGGGCTATCGAAGAATATTCGCGGACGGCGCGATCTGGATCGGATACCGCAATTCGATCCTATACGCGGCGCTGACGGCGCTGATCGGAACCGCGCTCGCCATCATGGCAGCGTACCCGTTGGCTCGGAAAGACTTCTATGGCAGGAACGTCTTTATGATCTTTTTCGCCATTACGCTTTTTTTCAACGGCGGTTTGATCCCCACCTACTTACTGGTGAAGAACCTCCACCTTATGAATTCGATGTGGGCGGTCGTGCTCGTCTCGGCCGTAGACGCGTTCGTCATCATTATCGCTCGGACGTTCTTCCAAGGGCTGCCGGAGGAGATCCGGGAAGCCGCCAACATGGACGGCTGCACGAACATGCGCTATATCCGGAGCTTCGTGCTGCCGCTGTCGAAGCCGATCATCGCCGTGCTGGTGTTGTTCGCGGTCGTACGGCAGTGGAACGGATTTTTCGATGCATTGATTTATTTGAACGACAGCGACAAGTATCCGCTGCAGCTCATCCTTCGGAACATCCTGATCGAAAATCAGCCCTCGGGCAACCTGGTGGACGATATCCAAACCGCGCTCGAGAAGCAGCGGATCGTCGGCTTGATCAAGTACGGCGTCATTATCGTCGCGGCGCTTCCGCTGCTTGCGCTGTATCCGTTCTTGCAGCGGTATTTCGTGCAAGGGGTATTCATCGGTTCGGTCAAGGGTTGATCGGAAAGCAAGGAGAGGGGGGATGCCGCCCGGTCGACGGCGCGCCTGGCACGGACATCCATATTCGCGAGCAAACATCGAAGGGGTAAATCATTTCGGGAGGTTATGAACGATGAAAAGACAAACGGCCTTATGCTTTTCGATCGCCATGGCTGCGTCGCTGGCGCTCTCGGCCTGCGGCAGCGACCAAGAGCCGAGCGGCGTCGGAACGGAACCGGCGAAGCCGACCGGAGAAGCGGGCGAAGGCGGGAACGCGCCTGTCGCGTTCCCGCTGCAGGAGCAGGTGACGCTGAAGGCGGTCGCGCCGCGTCCGTCGCTCGCGCCGAGCGACTTCAACGCTCAGCCGCTCATTCAACAATTGGAAACGAAGACGAACGTTCGAATCCAATGGGACACGATCGTCGAGACGGATTATTTGGAGAAGCGGAATCTGCTGCTCGCCAGCGGCTCGCTGCCGGACTTCTTCTTCAGCGGCCGCTTCTCGGACAGCGAGCTCGTTCGGTACAGCAAGGAAGGCACGATCATCCCGCTGGAGGGCTTGATCGAAGCGCATATGCCGAATTTGAAGGCGATCCTCGACGCGAGACCGGATATCAAAGCTCAAATTACGGCGCCGGACGGCCATATTTATTCGCTGCCGCAAGGCGAGGAGTTCGGCTCGGGCAAGGAGGAGATCGGCGCGAACCCGGACTTCCTGTACATCAATAAGGCGTGGCTCGACAAGCTCGGCCTGCAAGTGCCGAAGACGATCGACGAATATACCGAAGCGCTCCGCGCGTTCAAGACGCAGGATCCGAACGGCAACGGCAAAGCGGATGAAATTCCGCTCACCTATATCGATAATTTCTGGACCGGCGACATCGGCGTCCTGTTCGGCGCCTTCGGCGTGCCGGATAAGACGTATCGACCGAACAACCCGACGTATATCGACCATCTGAACGTCGTCGACGGCAAGGTGCAGTTCGCGCCGCAGCAAGAAGGCTACAAGAAAGCGGCGGTGTACCTTCATCAATGGTTCGCGGAAGGGCTCGTCGATCTGGATGCGTTCACGCACGATTACGACACGTATTTCGCCCGCGGCAAGACGGAAGACGAGACGATCGGCTCTCTCATTTGGTGGGATAAGAACGACGTCGTCGGCCCGGAGCGCGGGGAGCATTGGGTGCTCGTGCCTCCGTTCGAAGGCATGGTCGTGAAGTGGAACAACGGCGGCGGCTTCGGACGCGACGGCGTGACGATTACGAAGAACAACGAGCATCCGGAAGTGACCGCCGCGTGGCTGGATTCGTTCTATGAGCCGAAGACGGCGGCGCAGGCGCGCTTCGGGCCGATCGGCGTCTGGTACGATCAGGACGCGAACGGCAAGCTCGTGCCGAGAACGGTGGAAAATCCGGGCGAATTCCGTCAAAGCTCCGCGGTCACGAACGGCATCGGCCTTCTCTTATACGAACATCTGGACATCGTGGATTACGTCGAGCCCCGGGCGGCGCAGCGAATCAAGGACAGCGCGGACATCTACGTGCCGCAGATGGAAGACGAGCGGTTCCCGAACGTGTTCTTCCTGGACGAAGAGCTGCAGACGATCGAACGCCTCAAGCCGGACATCTCCGCTTACGTAAACAAGACGAGAGCGAAGTGGCTGCTGGAAGGCGGCGTGGAGCAGGAATGGGAACATTTCCAAGCGACGCTGAAGAAAATGGGGATCGACGAGCTGCTCGCCGTTCACCAGGCCGGGTACGATCGGTACCTCGAAGCGCAGAAATAGAGAAAATCGGGATTCGGGAGTGAAAAGCGTTGCCATACGGTATAGAAAAAGAGGGGCTCATCGCTTACTGGCCCTTCGACGAGCGATCGGGCTTCGACGCGGAGGATCGCGCCGGCGGCGTTCGGGACGATATCGCGTACGCATTGCGAGCGGGCAAGTATCAAGCGCCGGTCGAGCCGATGCGCCGCGAGGGCGTCGTCGGAGCGTGCTTGTCGTTCGACGGGTATTCGACGTATATCCGCAGAAGCGCATCGGCGATCCGCCCGCCCGGGGACGCGTTAACGATCCTAGCCTGGGCGGCGCCAAGAACGTACGGCCGCTGCGAGGAGGATCGCCTCGCGCCGATCGTCAATCAGCATGACCGGGAGGCGGCCGAAGGATACGCCTTCGGGTTGTGCCGCGACGGCCGTTGGTCGCTGCAGCTCGGGTGCGGCGGAGCATGGCACGAGGCGTGGTGCGTCGATCGGCCGATTCCGACGAACGCGTGGTCGTTCGTCGCGGCGACCTACGACGCCTCCGCCGGGACGATGAAGTTGTATTTGAACGGCGAAGAGGTCGCCCGCCGCGAGGTGGAGCATGCGTCCGCCATTACGCCGTACGTCGGCGACTTGTTGATCGGCCGCAACAACAAGGCCGTAATTCTGGCGGAGGCGTTCTCCCTCAATCATTACGACGGATGGTTGGATGAACTCGCGCTTTACGACCGCGCGTTGTCCGCGGCGGAAATCGCGACCGCCTATCGGCATGGGCTGACGGCGCATGGCGGCGCGGTTCCGGCGCTTCCACCGGAGGACCTCGTTCGGTTCCGCGGGCAGCGGGCGAACGACCGGCATCGGCCGGTCTATCATTTGACGGCGCCGGCCCATTGGATGAACGAGCCGCATGCGCCGCTCTATTTCCAAGGGAAATATCATCTGTTCTATCAATACAATCCGCAAGGGCCTTTCTGGAACCATATCCACTGGGGACATTGGGTGAGCGAGGACCTGGCGCGCTGGCGGGATTTGCCGCCCGCGCTGTCGCCCGAGGCGGGTCTCGACCCGGACGGCATCTGGTCGGGCGGCGCCTGTCTCGACGCGAAAGGCGTCCCGACGCTGTTCTATACGGCCGGCGACTTCTCTCGCTTCCCGACGCAGTCCGTCGCGCTGGCGAGGAGCGCCTATCCAGAGGATGGCGACCGCGATCTGACGCGTTGGACGAAGCATCCGACGCCCGTCGTCGAGCAGCGCGAGGACCAAGGCTTGTACGGCGAATTCCGAGACCCGTTCGTGTGGGAGGAAGACGGAACGTGGTATATGTTGGTCGGCGGGGGCGCCGGAGACGCGAGCGGCGGGACGGCCTTCGTCTACACATCGGCGGGCGACCTGCTGGATTGGACGTACCGCGGGGAGTTGTTCGTCAGCGATTACGCGAAGTTTCCGTATCTCGGCGTCATGTGGGAGCTGCCGGTGCTGCTGCCGCTGCCGATTCGGGAAGAGGGCGGCGGTTACCGGCCGTCGGGGAAGCACGTCTTGCTCATTTGCCCGTGGGGCGAAGGCGCCAAGGTCGAGGTCAATTACTGGATCGGCGAATGGAATCGAGACGCTTGCCGGTTCGTTCCCGACCACGAGGAGCCGGGCTTGATGGACGTGGGCGATTTCCACTTTACGGGGCCGAGCGGCATGACGGACCCGGTAACGGGACGTGCGCTGCTGTTCACGATCGCCCAAGGGGAGCGCACGCCGCATATCGATTACGACTGCGGCTGGTCCCACGGGGCGGGGCTGCCGGTGTCGTTGACGCTGCGTCCGGACGGACGGCTCGGCTTCGAGCCGATCGAGGAGCTCAGGGAACTGCGAGGCAGGAAGCTGATGGAGGCGCAAGGTTCATTGGACGCTGTGAATGCCCTTTTGGCCGGCGTCCGGGGGGACGCGTTGGAAATCCGAATCGCGTTCGAGGACGCCCGCGCGAATCGATACGGCATCGGCGTTCGACGCTCCCCGAACGGGGAGGAAGAGACGCTGCTCCGCTGCGATCGGCTGGGGGAGCGGCTCGAGGTCGATCGAGAGCGATCGACGCTCGACCCCGCGGAGCGCATCGGCGGCGTTCAAGGCGGCGGCTTCTCGCTGGAGGGGGAGACGTTGGAGCTTCTCGTTTACGTCGACCGATCGTTGATCGAATGCTACGCCAACGGGCGGGCCAGTCTGACGACGCGCGCCTATCCGTCCCGGAGCGACGCGACCGGGGTAAGGTTATGGGCCGACGGACCGATCGATCGCGTCAGCGTGGACATATGGGAGATGACCCCCGCCTTTCCAGACATCCATCAACCGACGAGGGGGAGCTGAGCCATGACGACGACTACGGCATTCAAAGAAACCTACCGGCCGCAGTTCCATTACTCGCCGCCGACCGCCTGGATGAACGATCCGAACGGCATGGTGTTTTACGAAGGGGAGTACCACCTGTTTTATCAATACCACCCGCACGGCACGGTCTGGGGGCCGATGCATTGGGGGCATGCGGCGAGCGCCGACTTGGTCCGCTGGGAGCATCATCCGATCGCATTGATGCCCGACCGGCACGGCGCGATCTTCTCCGGCAGCGCGGTCGTAGATCGGCGGGACACGACTGGCTTCTTCGGCGGCGGTTCGGGACTCGTCGCGATGTTCACTCATCATGCGACGGATGCGGACGGCGCCGTTTCGCAGCGGCAGAGCCTTGCGTACAGCGCGGATAAGGGCCGGACCTGGACGATGTATGCGGGCAACCCGGTGCTTACGGATCGGCGCTTCGCCGACTTTCGCGACCCGAAGGTGTTCCGCGACGAGGCGAGAGACCGGTGGGGCATGGTGCTCGCGGCCGGCGATCGGATCATGATCTATCACTCGCCGAACATGATCGATTGGACGTTCGGCAGCGAATTCGGCGCGAACGAGGGCTCGCACGACGGCGTATGGGAATGCCCGGACTTGTTCGAGCTGCCCGTGAACGGGGACGAGACGCGGAAGAAGTGGGTGCTGATCGTCAGCATCGGCGCGAAGGCGGACCGCCCGGAAGGCTCCCGAACGCAATATTTCGTCGGTTCCTTCGACGGAGAACGGTTCGCGAACGACGCGCCTCCCGAGTCGGTGTCCTGGCTCGACCACGGCCGCGACAATTATGCAGGCGTCACATGGTCGGACGTGCCCGAGACGGACGGGCGGCGGTTGTTCGTCGGCTGGATGAGCAACTGGATGTACGCCGACCGGACGCCGACCGAAGAATGGCGCGGCGCGATGACGCTGCCGCGCGAGCTCGCGCTGCGCGAAGCGGAAGGGCGCTTGACGCTCGTACAGACGCCGGTGCGGGAGCTGGGCGCGCTCCGCGAAGCGGCGCTGCGGCTAGAAGGCGGATGGCTCGATCCGACGGCGGCGAATCCGTTCGAAGGATTCGCCCTCGACCGATTCGAGATCGAAGCGGAGTTCGAGCTGCGGGACGCGAGCGAATTCGGTTTCGCCGTCCGCTGCGGCGAAGGGGAAGAGACGCTGATCGGATACGACGCCGCGAACGGCAGCGTGTTCATCGACCGCAGGCGGTCCGGCGCGACTGCGTTTCATGAACATTTTCCGTGTCGTCACGATGCTGCGCTGTCTCCTCGCGACGGCCGGGTCAAGCTGCGGGTGTTCGTGGATTGGTCGTCGATCGAGGCGTTCGCGAACGACGGCGAGCTCGCGATGACGGATCTCGTCTTCCCGGCCCCGTCGAGCCGCGGGCTGCGCGCGTACGCGAAGAACGGCGGCGTTCGCATCGCGTCGCTGTCGTTGTACCGCCTACAGTCGATTTGGTAGCGAAATGCGGCCACTGCGGCCTCGCGGAGCGCGGCGCACGGCGGAGCCGCGTTCCGGCGCCGATTCGCCGATCGGATGCTGGGGCTAAGGAGGGAAATGTATGGAATACGACGTCGTCGCGTTGGGGGAGCTGTTAATCGACTTTACGCCGTACGGCGCCGCTGAAGAGGCGTGCTTCCAGAAGAACGCGGGAGGCGCGCCGGCCAACGTGCTGGCCGCATTGGCGAAGCTGGGGAAGCGGACGGGGTTCATCGGGAAGGTCGGACGAGACCGGTTCGGCGAATATCTCGCGGGCGTGCTTGAACGGCACGGCGTATCGTCCCGCGGGGTGGCGTTCTCCGAAACCGAGCATACGACGCTGGCCTTCGTCGAGCTGGACGAGCATGGGGAACGATCCTTCGTCTTTTATCGCAAGCCGGGCGCCGATATGACGCTGCGGGAGGACGAGATCGAATTCGATATGATCGCGAATGCGAACATCGTTCATTTCGGATCGATCTCGATGACGCACGAGCCTTCGAGAAGCGCGACCCTGAAGGCGATTCGATTCGCTCGCTCGGGCGGCGCCCTCGTCTCGTTCGACCCGAATTTGCGGCCGCCGTTATGGCCGAGCTTGGACGCCGCCCGAGCGGCGATGCTGGAAGCGATGCGGCTCGCGGACGTCGTGAAGGTGTCGGAGGAGGAGCTGGCGTTCCTTACGGGCACGGCCGATCCGGAGTCCGGCTCAAGCCTGTTGTACGAGATGTTCTCCTCGGCGCTGATTTTCGTTACGAGAGGCGCGAGCGGCTGCTTCTTCCGGGCCGGGGACCGCCGCGGCTTCGTCCCGTCGTATCCGGTGAAGCCGGTCGATACGACGGGCGCGGGGGACGCGTTCCTCGGCGGCGCGCTGTTCGGCCTGCTCGAAGCGGAGTCCCCGATCGGCGAGCTGAGCGCGGACCGTCTTCGACGAATCGCGGCTTTCGGGAATGCGGCGGGGGCGCTCGCGACGACGAGGCGCGGCGGCATTCCGGCGATGCCGAGCCATGCGGAAGTGATCGGCCTCATGGGTTAACGAAGACATCGCCGCTTCGCGCCACGAAACTCCCTTTTCTCCGCTCAGGAGATCAAGGGAGTTTCTTGCGGAAACGGGAAAAACACAATCCGATATAAAGGAATTACAATGCAGGGCGAAACCGTTCTCCTACAATGAATAGGAACTCATTTTCCGATTCTAAGGAGGGACATTCATGAAACGCATCATTCGCATCGCTATCGCCGTCGCCCTGGCGCTGCCGACCGGCTTGTCCTGGCACGACGCCCGAGCCGCGGAGCAGGTAACCGCTTATCCCGCCGTCTACGCCCTGGCGAACGCCGTCGCGGAGCAGGCGAATCCCGACACGCATCTGCCGAAGGCGCACAGCGGAGGCGGGGACGGCGCATACAACATTAAGACGAACGATACGGCGGCGCGCACCGGCTATTTTAAGTTCCGGGTGGATGCCGAACGCGTCCCGGACGACGCGAACCGCGTCTATTTCAGCTTGAAGGGCAAGTCGAACGCTTCGCAAGGCACGCTGACGTTCCAAGTGTACGGCCTCGCCGACGACGGCTGGACGGCCGACGAGCTGCAGCACGGCGCGCTCGTCCTTTCGGAGTCGCCGCTTCTGACGTGGAATAACGCGCCGCCGATCGACGATACCGCGGTGTTCCTCGGGACCGCGACGACGATCGAGGGCGTCGACACCGAATCGCTCATCGACGTAACGAGCTTCCTTGAGACGCTCGGCGCCGACGGGGAAGCGACGATCGCCGTCGTCGGAACCTCGAACGGCAACGTGCAAATCTATAATTCGTACAAGACCGGAACGTTCGCGAACGAACGCGGGGAGGCCGTGCCGCGCGCGCCGACGCTGCTGCCGCAGAAAGTCGAATCGGTCGACTTCGTCGTCGATCCTTACGACATTCCGCCGCCGAACGTCACGTCCAGCGCGGACGACGGCAACATCGCCCCGAACGCGGTGGACAACAACCGCTACACTCGCTGGTCGGCCCAAAACACCGCCGAGCAAGATCAGTACATTACGTTCGACCTCGGCGAGCCGAAGCCGGTCGGATACGTCGGAATCGCGTTCTATAGCGGCGATTCCAGGCAGTCGTTCTTTACGCTGCAAGCGTCGAACGACGGCGCGGTCTGGACCGACGTCGCGGCGAATGTCGCGAGCTCCGGGGCTTCGCAGCAGATCGAAGCGTTCGATCTTCACGCTTCCGAGCTGACGACGCGATATCTCCGGTTCGTGGGGCACGGCAACAACTCGGACAACTTAAACTCGCGGGGCTGGAACAGCATTACGGAGTTTCAAGCGTACCCACCGCATCCGGACGGGGAGACGCCGGTCGTCGAAGCGCCGTACATCGAGCCGGAGCTGCCGCCGGCCGAGCCTTATGCGTTGCCGGGATTGACGAATCCGGACGGCACGCCGTACGCGGTACATACGCCGAACCCGGTGACGGGCGCGACGCTGAACGTCGTCGCGGATTTCGGCGCCGACCCCGCGGATAACGGGAACGACGATACGCCGGCCATCCTCGCGGCGATCGCGGCGGCGGACAGCGGCGACGAGGTGTACTTCCCGAACGGAACGTACAACCTGATCAGCACGATGCCGGGCGACAGCCAGACGAACTTCCAGCTGAAGAACGGCGTCAACCTTCGCGGCGAGTCGGAGGCGGGGACCGTGCTGAAGTCGTATTTGAACGAGCCGGGCAACAGCCGAGCGATCAAGGCGTTCAACAAAAATAACATCTATATTTCCGACTTGACGATTACCGCGCGATACGACGGCGGCTATACAACGGATCCGACCTCGCAAAATCCCGGCATCGGCGGCTTCGGCAACGGCATCTATATCGATCAATCGGGCGATCAAGGCTCTTACAACATCACGATCGAGCGGGTGACGATCGAGCATTTCCAACGCATGGGCATTCGCATCGCCAAGAGTCACGACGTCACAGTGCGTCACAGTACGTTCCGGAAGGCGACCGACGTAGGCGGAGGCGGCGCCGGATACGGTATTTCGGTGCAGGGCACGCCGAAGGTCGACACGCTCGGGCTCCCTACCGATACGCGCCATGTCTTGATCGAGCATAACCGGTTCGAAGGCCCGTATCTCCGCCACGGCGTCGTGGTTCAGTATTACGCGCATAACAACCTCGTCGCGTTCAATACGTTCCTGAACACGCAGCTCGACGCGATCGACCTGCACGGCGAAGACGAATACTTGAACGAGGTCGCGTACAACCGCGTGGAGAACGTCCCGCGCGGGGGCATCGGGGTCGGCAACACGGGCGGCACGCCGCCGCTTAGTAATCATGACGCCTCCGGACCGGGCAACTACCTTCACCACAACAGCGTCGTCAATACGCGCGACGGGATCCTTGTTTACATGGGCTCGCCGGGGACGCGGATCGAAGCGAACCTGATTACGGGCACGAAGGATTACGAAAATGCCGCCGGGATCAAAATCCTGAACGGCCCCGGCACGATCGTCAAAGACAATGTGATCGTCGGCAACGAGGCGCCCGGCTTCTGGGGCATTCTGCTGGCGCGCGATCCCGGCGACGTGAACGCGGGAACCGGCGCGGGCGCCGGCGACCCGGTCGACGTGACGCTGACCGGGAACGTCATTCGCCGCAATACGAACGGGCTGAAGATCGAGGCGGGCGAGCGCATCACGGTGTTGGGGAACGAGATCAAGCAAAATCGCGGGACGAACGTCCAGGTCGACGTTCCGCTCGCGGAGCACGACTTGAAGCTGAAGAAGGAGAAGCAGGAAAAGTAGGAGATCTTGACCGCCAATCGCTAAGTCAATCCAAAGGCCGCTTTCCGGTTCATGCCGGGAGGCGGCCTTTTTCGTTCAGGAGTATCCAATAAATCTAAATCTTTCCGGGTATCCTATGCGGCATGAGATGAAATCGCTATCGGCGAGGGAGCGGTCCGGCACTACCGAAGGAGGAACAGAGGGAGAACCCATGCGAAACTTCGCGAACGACAATAGCGCAAGGCGTTTCAAAGCATACGTAAGCGGGTTGGGCACCACGCAGCTGCATCTGCGAAACCCCTGGATCGTCGCTTGGTGGTCGGCGGCCTTCCCCGGTTTCGGACATCTTTTGTTGTCCAAATACGTCCGCGGGTATTTATTGTTTGTTTGGGAAGTCCTCGTCAATATCAATGCCAACGTAAATTTGGCCATGGTGTATTCGTTCCAAGGGCAGCTCGATTTGGCGAAGGACGTATTGAACACGCGCTGGTTATTGGCGTATATTCCCGTTTACATTTTCGGAATATGGGACAGTTATCGCACCACTGTGGATTTAAATAAAGTGTACCTCTTGGCGGAACGGGAAAATCACGAGTTTAACTCTTTCGCGATAGGGCCTCTCGAGATCAATTATTTGGACAAGCGAAATCCGAAAATGTCCGTTTTGTGGTCGCTCGTGATGCCCGGCTTGGGGCAGTTATACATTCATAGGGTCGCGACGGCCGCTTTCGTCATCATATGGTTTGTAGCTTTCCTGTATCTTTCGCACGCGCTCGAAGGGGTTAGTCACTTGTTTTTAGGGCAAGTCGAACAAGCGACGGCCGTTCTGAAGCCGGAGTGGCTGTTATTTCTTCCGTCGGTCATGGGCTTCTCCGTCTATGACGCGTATGTGAATACGGTGGAGAATAACAAGCTGTTCGACAGCGAACAGAAGAAATATTTGCAGCGTCAGTACCAACGACCGAGTTTTAGGGTAGGCAAAGGAGCGGGTTAGGAAAATGATGCAAGTGTTTTCTACATTCGAACACTCTATGTACTTGGAATTGGCAATCTCGTCGCTGGAGAAGTTCGGGATTCCCAAGGATCGGATCTTTGCGGTCCCGCTCGCCAATCGGACGGAGGAGCGGACGCTCGTAGACACGCTGCATCGATCGGACGGAGTGTCGTTGATCGATCTCGGCATGGCGCTGGCGACGGCTTTCTCCGTCATCGGCGCCAGCATCGGCTTCGTGCTGGCTTGGGGGCCTATCTATTGGGGCTTGATCGGCGGCGCGGCAGGGTTCGTCATAGGATTGGGCATCAAGCTCTTCTATATTAAAGTGATCAAAGCGAAGCAACGCCTCTTGAAAGGAAAGCATGCCGAGGTGATTCTCGTGGTCGACTGCGATGAAACCAAGGCGGAAAAGGTCGAGTCGATATTGTGGGATCACCTAGCGTTAGGCGTGTCGAAGGTAAAGACGTAAGATTGTTGAATGATATCGATTAATGCTTGACATTCCTCCAAAGGGCTAATGTATAATAACAAACGATATAAAAAGGTTATCGTTTGTAGAAAGTCATTCGCTTCTATTTTGGGAGGGTGTCGCCGTGCCTAGAGGGATCACGAATATGGAACGGTTCGACCTGCTGCCGGTGCTGCGCGACGGCGTGCAGGTGCGTTACGAAGGCAGCATCGACAAGCAAGGGCGTAACGCGGATTGGGACTGGTGGCTGTACCGGGAACGCGACGAGTGGGTCATCTTCGACGTAGACGGTCCGGGCTGCATTTACAACTTCGTGCAGCACCGATATCCGGAAAGCCGGGAGCCGACGTTCCGGTTTTATTTCGACGGCGAGGAGGCGCCTCGTTTCGAAATCAAGCCTTCGGAGTTCGGGAGCAAGGCTCCGTTCGTCGCGCCGCTCGCGGACGCCTATCTCGGACCGGAGGACAACGGCCGAGGGCCGATCCGCGTCGTGCGCAGCTTCGTGCCGATGCCGTTCGCGAAGTCGTGCAGGGTGACGACGGACCTCCGATTGAAGGGGCCGAACAAGGGAGACGGAGGCTGGGGCCATATCGTGTACCATGCGTACGACACGGCCGACGAAGTCCGCACGTTCACAGGGACGGAATCGTACGATCGCCTGTTGGACATGTGGCGGAACGTCGGCTCGGACCCGAAGCCGACGGCGCCGTCCGACGCGCACGCGGTGGAACGGCTCGAGTTGCGCCCCGGCGAGTCGACGACCGTGCTCGAGGAGCGGGGGCCGGGCAGCGTGGAGGCGATCGTCGCGGAGCTGGCGCACGCCAAGCCGGATGACCTTATGAATGTATGGATTCGGGCGACATGGGACGAACATGCGGATGCGGACGTGGAATGTCCGATCGGGGTCTTTTTCGCGAACGAGCTTGGGATACACCCCGTCGGGGTGCTGTCGCACGGGCGCCGGCCGGACGGGACGTTCTACCATTATTTCCCGATGCCGTATTGGCGAAGCGCGCGTATCGAACTCGTCAATAAGGGCGGCGAGCCCGTAACGTTCGCCCGTTGGGAGACGCGCACGACGACGGCGAGGAATGCGCTGTACGAAGAAGGACGGACGGGTTACTTCCGTTCGACGCCGTATTACCGCGCGAAGGCGACGCATGGGGCGGACAGCGTCATCGGGCGGATTGCCGGTCGCGGTCATCTCGTGGCGGGGCATGTGACCGGGGTGACGCGCAAGCCGGGGCTGATCAGCTGCGAAGGCGACGTGCGCGTCCACATCGACGGCATCGCGACGCCGCAGGTGGAGAGCGACGGTTCGGAGAGCTGGGTGTGCTACGGTTGGGGGTTCCCGACGCCGCCGGAGATGAATCCGTCGAGCGCGTACGACGGCCTTCCGGACAATCCGTGGTCCATGGTCCGGTTGTGCAGCGGCGACTGGTATCCGTTCCAATCCGAGCTCGTCTTCGGCATCGAAGCCGGCGAATTCAATAACCAGTACATCCGGCATTCGGGGGCGTTGTTTTATTACGGCGTCGACGAGCCGGGTTTGACGCTCACCGACGAACTCGATATCGGCGATCCGGCGTCCGAAGGTATTCATTCGTATCGAACGTCGGGGAGCCGAGGGTATTATACGTTGGAATCGTATTACGAAGGCGACGACGATCACCGGTCGATCCGCGATACGGGCCACGAGATCGAAGGCTGGAGCGAGTTCGTGGCGACCGTTCATCCGGAAAATGCCGGGGTCAGACTCCGCAGAAGATCCGACCAGATGACCGGCCGGCAGAAGGCGAACGTCTATGTCGACGGCGCGCTCGTGACGGAGCGCAGCTGGTACGCGGCGGATCGTAATCCGTACAAGCGGTGGCTGGAGGACGAGTTCGACGTTCCGGCCGCTTACACGTCGGGGAAGAGCGAGATTACGATTCGTCTGGAGTACGTGCAGGCCGGCGAGACGCGGGCGTGGAACGAATTTTACTATTGGATTTATTCCTTGAAATAAGCCAAGCAGAACAACAGCCATGACGGCTTCGTCATGGCTGTATTTTTTTCCAATCCTCGTACGATCGGACTTCGGGCAACGACCGTCCGTCCTTCGGCCAATATTTCATCGCGTGCGACGTGTTGAACAACACGACTTCTTCGTCGGGACCGATCCAGCCGCGGTCGAGCAAAACGGCGAGGCCCGCCCACGTGGCTGCGCCCTCCGGGGAAGACGACACCCCGAGTTTGCCCATGACGGTTTGAGCGGAGCGGATGTCGTCCGCGCTGACCTCGACGGCCGTTCCGCCCGTCTCCCGCAGGATCCGCACGAGCAATTGCCCGTCCGGCGGGTTCGGCACGCGCATTCCCGTCGGCGTAGAATCGACGGCCGCTTCCGGGCCGCTCCGCCCGGACATCGCGCGCACGATCGGGGCGCATCCGGTCTCTTGCACGGCGACGATCCGCGGCAGCTTCCCGTCGATCCACCCGAGCTCCCGCAATTGCCGGAAGGCGCTCCACATTCCGATGATGCCGGAACCGCCCCCGGTCGGATAGACGATGACGTCGGGCAGCTTCCAGCCCAACTGTTCGGCGAGCTCGAGTCCCATCGTCTTCTTGCCTTCCGCCCGACCCGGCTCTCGAAGCGTGCCGACGTGATGCCAGCCTTGCTCCGCCTTCCCGTCCAGAATAATCTTCCCGGCATCGTGAATGAAACCGTCCACCAGCGTCGTGCGCGCGCCGTAATGGACGCATTCCTCCGCGATCATCCAAGGACAATCCTTCGGCAGGAACGCGTAAGCTTCCATTCCCGCGCGGGCGGCATACGCGGCGAGGGCGGATGCCGCGTTGCCGTTGGAATTGACGGCGACCTTGCGGACGCCGTGTTCGCGGGCGACCGACAGCGCTACGGACATCCCTCTCGCTTTGAAGCTGCCGGTCGGGTTTTGCTCCTCGCGCTTCACCCACAGCTTCCCGAGCGGCAGCGCCCGCTCCGCCGCGTCCAGACGAAGGAGCGGCGTCCAGCCTTCGCCGAGCGACACGATGAACTCCGGGTTCGATACCGGCAACAACTCCGCGTACCTCCACATCGAAGCGGGCCGCGCACGCAAGGCGGCCTTCGTCATGTCGCGGGCCGCTCGTTCCAGATCGTATTCCACTAGCAGCGTTCCGCCGCATGCGCATTTCGTCTCCCGCAGCCCGAACGGGGTTTGCGCCGAGCAGACGCAACATCGAAACCAGAAATCCATGTCATCCTCCCATTCTTCTTCCCGTCGTACGGTAGATTATGAGAATCCGCGGCGATGGGGCAGGGTGTCTGACGATACGGGGAAACAATTTGCCGTTCCGCCCAAGTCCGTCCCGGCGCCGAATCATAGGTTGAGGTATGTGGGTAAGCGACGAACGCGCGTCGGAAGGGAGCTAGCGATGTTACGGTTAATGTGTAAGGGGAAAATTCATCGGGCGACAGTGACGGAGGCGAACCTCGATTACGTCGGCAGCATTACGATCGATGCCGCATTAATGAAAGCGGCGAAAATTACGCCGTACGAAATGGTTCAAGTGACGAGCCTGCGCAACGCGACCCGCTGGAAGACGTACGCGCTTCCGGGAGGAGAACGGACGGGGAAAATTTGTTTGAACGGACCGCCCGCCCATCTGTTTCAACCCGGCGATATGGTCATTATTTTAAGCTTGGGATTGTTCGACGAGAAAGAGGTAGAGCGGCTCGTGCCGCGGGTCGTCTTCGTGGATCGGAACAATCGCATCACCGCATGCGTCGAGCACCCGTTGTACGACGAATCGGGGGAAGTGAATTGGGATGCGTTACAGCCGTAGCAAATACTGGAAGCATAGGGCGATGATGAAGTCCGCTGCGCTTGCGCCGAGTTTGCCGGAGACGCGCAGGCTCGGACGCGAGGCGTTCCGTTCCATGCTGGATCGGCACCGCCATGTCATCGTGAAGCCGGTCGGCGCCTGGGGCGGGGATGGGGTCGTATCCGTCTCGGCCGAAGGAGACAGAGGGTATGAGGTTCGCAGCGGCAAATCTCGGAAGACGTTCGACGGGACGGATTCCGCCTATGCATATCTACGAAAACTGTCCAAGGGGAGAAGCCACATCGTGCAGCAGAGAATCCCGCTGGCGACCGTGAACGGCAAGCCGTTCGATCTTCGCGTAATGGTCCAGCGGAAGAAAGGCTCGCCGTGGGTCGTAACCGGCAAGCTGGCGAAGGTCGCGGGCGCCGGCTTCCTCATCACGAACGTCCGGCGCAGCGGCGGGAAGGTGATTTCGTATCCCGACGCGTTTCGGCGCTCCAATATTCGCGGCGCGTCCATGACCGAGACGGAGCGGCGCATCGACGCCTTGGCGGTGGCCGCCGCGGAACAACTGGAACGATATTACCCGGTTCGCATTTGCGGACTGGACGTCGGCTTGGACGATAAGGGCGGGGTGTGGATTATCGAAGCGAATTTCACCCCGTATAACGGCCTGTTCCTGAAGCTCAAAGATCGATCCATGTACCGGCGAATTATGGCCTACGCGAAGCAGGACAACCGGAAGGGAACGAAGAAGTAATATATTGGGAAACCGCCGCGCCGTTGTCCGGACGGCGCTTCCCGTATACATAGAATATTTAGCAAGGAGACGATGAACGCAATGCATATTCGCATGCTGCGGGGGAGGGAGCTTTCGGACGCGGCTGCCCTCTCCGACCGGATCTTCCGGGAACCGGGCCAATCCTCGATGGCCGACGCCTTCCCTTATATTTTCTCGAACGCGATCCGGAGCGTATCGTACGGTGCGTTCGACGGGGACAAGCTCGTCTCCTTTTTCGGTCTCGTCCCGTGGGTCGTTCGCGTCGGCGAAGCGCGGGTTCAGGCGTTCTCGATCGGCTCCGTCTGCACCGATCCGGCGTCTCGGGGACAAGGCCTCGCCTCTCGCATCTTAGACGAAGTCATCGCGTTCGCGGATCGATCGGGCGCGTCGCTCCTCTTCGTGTCGGGCTCTCGTTCCTTGTACACGCGGGCGCATTGCTGCCCGTTCGGACGCGTTCGGCGCTATACGATATCGTCGGATGCGGCGTCGCGGTTGGCGACGTCGGGCGCGGGCGGCGCATCCGTTATCGTACGCGAAGCCGAGCCGTCCGACCTGTTCGCCATGCATGCCGTGGCCGCGGCGATGCCCGTCCGCTTCGAAACCGACGTTAACGGCTTGGGGGCGCTAATGCAGGCGGAAGCGGTCGCCAGTACCATGAAGGCGAAGCAGAGCGTATTCGTCGCCGAAGCGGCGGGCGAAGTACAAGCCTTCGCCGTCGTCGCATTCCGCGCGGAGCGTGCCTCAGTGGTGGAATGGGCCGGCCCGGCGGAGACGGCGGCGCCCTTGCTCGCCGCTTGCGCGGCGATGCCGGAGATTAGCGCGCTTGAGGTTCCGGTGCCGATGCACGAAACCGCCCTGCGCGAGAGGTTGGACGCGTCCGGAGCGACCGCGCTCGACGAAAACAATCAGGGAACCGTTCGGATTCTGAACGCGGCGCGGTTGTTGCGGCAGCTGAATCCGTGGCTTGAGGGGAAGACGCTGGAGGCGGAGGCGCTGTCCCCCGAGCAGCTCGTCGCCGCTTGCTTCGGACGCGTCGACATGGACGCTCTAGAATCGACGGCGCACGCGGCGCGGTCGTCGCGGGAGCCGATTCCGCTACCATATACGGGAGGGATCTATTTTATATGAAACTTGGCATGATCGGATTGGATACGTCGCATTGTACGGCGTTCACGGAGCTGCTTCACGACGAGAATCACCCGCATCACGTACCCGGCGCCACGGTCGCCGTCGCGTTCCCGGGCGGCTCGCCGGACATCGAATTAAGCCGAACGCGCGTCGGCGGATTTACCGAACGTCTCGCGAACGAATTCGGCGTAACGATCGTCGACTCCCCGGCGCGCGTCGCCGAAGAAGCCGACGCGATTCTGATCGAGGCGATGGACGGTCGCGTCCATCTCCCGCTCTTCCGCGAGATCGCGCGCTACGGCAAGCCGGTATTCATCGATAAGCCGCTTGCCGTTCGCTCGGAAGACGCCCTGGCGATCCGCGAACTGGCGGCTGCGCATGGCGTGCCGCTCATGAGCGGCTCCTCGCTGCGGTATTCCGGAGCGGTCGCGGAAGCGCTGGAAGGCGTCGGCGGGCGGGATCGGGTCATCGGCGCGGACTGCTTCGGGCCGATGGCGATCGAGCCTTCCCAGCCGGGGTGGTTTTGGTACGGCATCCACACGGTCGAGATGCTATACGCCGCGATGGGTCCCGGCTGCGTGCGAGTAACGGCGTCCGTCAGCGCCGAGCATGACGTCGCCGTCGGGGAGTGGCGCGACGGACGCATCGGCATCGCCCGCGGCAACCGAAGCGGCAATCATGGCTTTGGCGCGGCGATCCATGGGAAAGAAGGGACCCGGTTCGCCGACGTCAGCGCATACGCCAAGCCGTTCTACGCCAGTCTCGTCGAACGTATCGTCGATTTCTGCCGGACCGGGGAGGCCGCCGTTCCGATCGACGAGACGATAGAAATCATTCGGTTCATGGAAGCGGCGAACGAAAGCAGGGAAACCGGGAAGCCGGTACTGTTGTAGAGGTTCATTCAGGAGCGTCCGGGAGCTGCCGTCCCGACGCTCCTCTTTCGTTACCGGGGGAGGCGGGAGTAGGTCTTCCAACGTCTTTCTAACCTGATATCTTCTGCTCAGGGCAAATAGTAAGTCCGTACCAGCTGTCGCGTAACGATGCGCCGCTCGCGCCGGCGTTCCAACGGAAGCAGAACTCATTGAGGTAGCTCTGAAGGTACTTCGTGCCGACGCCGTTGAACAGCCGGTTCATCCAACCGCGGGCCTCTAGCAGGCAATCCCGCAGCGGGCTATGGTGCATCCGATCGGAATTGAGCCAATGCTTGTCCGCGCTCGGATCGACGTGTTCCTCGAGGATGCGTTCTTTCCCGTACGCGGTCGGTTCCTTGAACCCTCGAACGAGCCGGTCGCGAGGCACGTACCCGAGCTTCAACGCGGTCGGCTTGCCATCCCTCCCGACGGAAGCGGAGATGGAGACGACGCGTTCGCAGCGGTAATGCCGGTGGGGCAGGAAGATGAAAATATAATTAGGCGCCAAAAAATGAAGCCCGGTATGTACGGTCCCTTGCAGCTTGAAGGCGTCTTCGACTTCTCCGATCGCTTGCCGGAATTTGCGCAGCATGAGCCACGCCGTCTTATGCTTCACACCGATGAGGTCGGCGAGCTGCTTCGCGTTCACCCCGTTCGTAGAAGCGAGCAACTCGATGGCGGCGGCCCACTTGGCGAGCGGCGTACGCGTCTTGGCCATGACGGTGCCGGCGGTTACGGACGTCTGATGGCCGCACAGGCGGCATTCATAGAGCGGGAGCTGCCGCGTCGAGATCGTATAATACGCTCCGTGTCCGCAGCTCGGGCAAACAAACCCGTTCGGCCACCGCCGCCGGAAGAACAATGCCACCAGTTCCGCCTGCTCCATGAACGCCGCCTCCTTTTCCTTATTATACCGAACATTTGTTCTAATATCAATGATAAATTTCCAACATATACATCCTGATTAAAGGAAATCACCTTAGAAAGTGCTGAAGAGGAGAGAGTGCCGCTCGGGCCGCCTGAATAAGAGAAATCACCTTGGAAAGGTGCAGGAAAAGTGTCCCTCGAAAAGGAAATCCCCCTCCACGAAGAGGGGGACGCGGGTTGAAGCGGGCGGTTATCGCGACGGGGCGGGTTGCCGTTTTCCAAGGCGTTCTTGGATTTGCTCTACATGGCGGTGGTCTTCGTCCAAGATTTCGTCGATCAGCTTCGCGCTCTCCGCGTCGAGTTCGCCTTCCACGATGTCGTGCGAGACGTGAATGCCGTATTTATGCTCGCCTTGATAGGCCTGCGACAAAATCTCCTCGGTCGTCCGGGGCTCCCGCCGCAGCTGCGACATCCATTCCTCGACTCGGCCCGCGATGCTGATGTCGTTCGCGGCTTGCCCGCCTAAATCCTGGATCCGCTTCGCTACTCTCGCCGCTTGGTCTTTCGTAGAAGCTTGCAGATGCTGCAGGAAATCTTTCAACGCTTCGTCGCCCGCTTGATGAATCAGGTGCTCGTACTGTCGAATTCCCATATAACGACCTTGCAGAAATTCATTCAGATGTTTGATCGTCTTCGTTTTGTCCATGTTCGCGCGCCCCTCAGTCGTAGTTACCATATTTTAACCCGAAGCGCGCAATCTACTCTGGACGAGCTTCACATCGACATGCGGCGCGGCTCTTCGCGGAGGACGGCGCGCACCCAACGCTCCACCGATGCCGGGCTTCCGCCCGAAGCGGGGGGCGCCGGACGGAATCGCTGTTCTCGGATGCCTTGCTTCGTCCGGTGCAGCGCGGACTTGACGGCGGAGACGGTCGTACGCCGCCGCTCCGCGATCTCGGCCATGGAATAGCCGAAGTATTCGGCGAGCAGCCATATTTCCATCTGCTGCGGCGTCAATCGTTCCGCCATCCATTCGATGATCCCTCGAATTTCGATGTAGTCCGCGTCGAACGCCGCCTCCGGCCGCGATTCCATCCGGCCGCTCCGGACTTGCGTTTTCCGATACCGGTCGATCCACGACAGCTTGGCCGCTCGCAGCAGGAACATCTTCGTAATTTCGTACCGATCGTTATTCTTGAAATAGACGAACGACTTCAACAGCGCTTCCTGCATCAAGTCTTCCGCGTCCCACTTCGACTTGGCTAAGGAATGGCAGTAGCCGCGAAGATCCTGAAGATGCGGCGAGACGAGCGCTTCGAAGCGGGACGCGGTCTGCATAAGGCAAGCCTCCTTAGACGATCGGCTCATCAACTGAAGCGCAGCGCGTCGATCGGCTTCAGGCCGGCCGCTTTGTTCGCCGGAAACAGCCCGAAGGCGATGCCGATGACGACGGAGAAGCCGAAGGCGAGCGCGATGTTTTCATAGGAAAACACCGCATCCATATTCAGCGCCGACGAAACGGCGATCCCGACGCCGAGGCCTACTCCGACGCCGAGGAGGCCCCCAAGGCCGCTGAGCGTGATCGCTTCGATGAGGAATTGCATGAGAATGTCGCGTTTCTTGGCCCCGATCGCTTTACGGATCCCGATCTCGCGCGTTCGCTCCGTCACGGATACCAGCATGATGTTCATGATGCCGATGCCGCCGACGAGGAGCGAGATGCCGGCGATGCCGCCCAAGGCGAGCGACAGCGTATCCGTCACCGAGGATACGGTGTCCAAGACGTCCTGCTGATTGAAGACGCGATAGCTGTCCGCGTTGTTCCGGAACATGCCGGCGAGCTCCGCTTCGAGCAGCGCGGCGGTCCGGTCGACGGCGTCGGCGGATTCGACTTGAATGTACACGTTCCGAACGCCTCGGCTTTGGAACACGCGTTCCGCCGTCGTAAGCGGCACGCCGACGAGCTCGTCGTTCGACCCTTGCGAGGAGTCGCCCTTCTCCGCGAGCACGCCGACGACTTTAAACCGCGTGCCGTTAATTTGGACGTACTCGCCGATCGGGTCGGCGAAGCCGAACAAGTCGACGGCCGTCGCCGAGCCGAGCACCGCGATTTTCTGATAGAAGTCCAGATCGATCTGGGAGACGAACCGCCCCGCGGACACCTCGTAGTCGCGGACGTCGGCGTATTGCGCGTTCGTCCCGACGACGCTGACGGAAACGCTGTCCGTACCGTATCTCACCGTTCCGTTGTTCGTATTGTACGGCGCGGCGTATTCGACGCCTTCGAGCTCGCCGAGGCTCGTCGCTTGCTCGTAGGCGAGCGTCGACGTGCCGCCGCGCCCTAGGATGTTGACGGTGAGCAGGTTCGTCCCGAGACCTTGCACCTGCTCGGTCACCTGCTTCGTGGCGCCTTGTCCGATCGCGACGAGGGCGATTACCGCGGCCACGCCGATGATGATGCCTAGCATCGTCAGGAGGGAGCGCATCTTGTTGCCCAAGATGCTCTTGAACGCCATTTTAAAGCCCTGACTGAAGTTCATGTTTCGCCGCGCCCTCCTCCCCGATTCGCCCGTCCGAGATGCGGACGACGCGTCCCGCCTGCCTTGCGATATCCATGTCGTGCGTAATGAGAATGATCGTGTGCCCGGCGCGATTCAGCTCGCGAATAAGCGACATGACCTCGCGGCCGGTCTTCGTGTCCAGGGCGCCCGTCGGCTCGTCGGCCAGAAGCACGGGCGGCGAGCCGACGAGAGCCCGAGCGATCGCCACGCGCTGCTGCTGCCCGCCGGACAGCTCGAGCGGGGTATGATGCATGCGCTCCTCGAGCCCTACCTTACGGAGCGCATCGACCGACAGCTCTCTTCGCCGGGCGGAAGGGAGTCCGCCGTAGATCAGGGGCAGTTCGACGTTTTCCAAGGCGCTGAGCTTCGGGAGCAAATTAAATCCTTGGAAAATGAACCCGATCTTCCGATTCCGAATTTCCGCCAATCGGTTGTCCTTCAAGGCGCTTACTTCCTCGCCGTCCAGCCAATACTCCCCTTCGGTGGGAGCGTCCAAGCAGCCGAGCACGTTCATGAGCGTCGACTTGCCGGAGCCGGAAGGCCCGATGATGGCGACGAAATCGCCCCGGTCGATCGTAAGCGTTACGCCGTCGAGCGCTTTGACGATTTCGCCGCCCATGCGGTATTGCTTCGACAATCGCTCGATGCGGATGAGGGCGGGCGTCGAGGCGGCCATCAATTCCGTCCTCCCCCGGTCCCGCCCCCGAAACCGCCGGGCGCTCCGCCGCCTCCGCCGAAGCCTCCGGGCACGGCGCCGCCGCCGAAGCCGCCTATGCCGAAGCCTCCGGGCACGGCGCCCGGAGCGGCCGAGGATGCGGACGCCGTCGTCGGGACGATGACCTCGTCGCCCTCCGCAAGGCCGGAGACGATCTCGATGCTGTCCTCGTTATGGATGCCGACCTCGACGAAGACGCGGCTTTGCCCGGCCGCCGCGCTATCGCCGAGGCTTCCGGCTTGTCCGCGCCCCGTCGATGCGCCGCCGTCGGGACGGCGCTGCGGCGCCGTTTGGCCTTCCGCCTGCCCTTGCTGCGCCGGGGGGGACCGGCCCTGCTCCGCCGATCCTTCGGCGGACGGGACCGACACGAAGTATTGGCCGCGGAACGACTGCACCGCATCGATCGGCAGAAACAGCGCGTCCGTCTTCTTCGCCGTCACGATGCTCGCTTCGGCGGACATGCCGGCCTTGAGGCCCTCGATGTCCGTCAGCAGGACGGTCACGTCGAAGCTCGCGACTCCGTTATTGGCCGTGCCTTCCTCGGCGATGGCCGCGACTTGGCCGGCGAATACCGCGTCCGGAAGGGCGTCGACCAGCACGGTCGCTTCCTGGCCGAGCGCCGCTTCGGCGATGTCGAGCTCGTCTACGCCGACGACCATCTTCATGCGGGCGAAGTCGACGACCTCGCCGAGCTCGGCGTTTTCCCGCAGCGCGTCGCCCGGCTCGACGGCGAAGCCGGACAGCTTGCCGTCGATGGGCGCCGTAATCGGATCGATCGCATCCTCCTCTTGGAGCGAGGCGATCTCATTTTCCAACGATTCGATCGTTAACTCTTGCTTTTTAATATTGATGCCGATCGATTGCTGCGCCGCATCCCCGCTTTCGGCCGCTTCCTTGAATTGAAGCTGCAGCTGCTCCAGCTCCAACCGCTGCCGCTCGAGCTCGATCCGCTTGCTTGCGAGCTGATCTGCCGCGTCCTCCTGTTCGAACGTCAGCAGGACGTCGCCCTTCTTGACCGTATCGCCGTCTCGGAAGAACACCTCCTCTACCGTTCCCGCGACGCCGGAGACGATCGTCTCCCGATCGGCGGGCTCGATGCTTCCGGTGCCGCCGATCGAAGATACGAGCTCCCCTTTGCGAACCGTCGTCGTGACCGCCGCGGACGCCGTCGGCGCAGGCTCCTCGTTCCAGTACAACCAGCCGGCGGCCGATCCGCCGACCAATACGACGCCGAGTCCCGCGATCCACCATTTCCTTTTCATTCGAATCGATCCACCCTTCCTCAGACCTTAGGCTTGCCACTGTCACGAATTATGGAGGCGTAACCTGAAACGAACATGAAGCTCAACTGAACGTTTGCTGAAAGTTTTAAGACTCGTATTGCTTCTTTCGCCGTTTTATAATGGAAGCGACGAGAGGGTGGAGCGCAGGTGAAGATTAAAGTACTTATTGCCGACGATAACGCATTCGTTCGGGAAGGGATGAAGATCATCCTGTCGACCTTCGGCGACATCGAGGTGTCGGCGACGGTGCAGGACGGTCTGGAAGCCGTGGACTATTGCGAACGGCACGAGGTGGACGTAGCGCTGCTCGACGTGCGGATGCCGAACTTGAACGGCGTCGAGGCGACAAAGCGGATCGTCGAACGGACGAAGACGAAGCCGCTCATTCTGACGACGTTCGACGACGACCGGTTCATCGTCGAGGCGATCAAGAACGGGGCGAAAGGGTACCTGCTGAAAAACAACGACCCGGAACGCATCCGAGACGCGATTAAGACGGTGCATTACGGGCATAACGTGCTTCAAGACGAAGTGCTGGAGAAGCTGAAATCCGGCTTGGGCGCGGGCATCTCGGAAGAAGCGCGGGGCGCCGCCCGAGGCGCCGACATCGACCGTACCGCGTTCACGGAGCGGGAGCTCGATATTATGACGTTGATCGCGAAAGGCGCGACGAACAAAGATATTTCGAAAAAGCTGTTTTTGTCCGAGGGCACCGTCGCGAATCATATCACCTCGATTCTCGGCAAGACGGGGTTGACCCACCGGACGCAAATCGCGATCTATTATTTGACCGGGGAAGTACATTCCAGTGATTGAGGGGAGAGATCCCAAGACGTATTGGCCGCTGCTCGGGAAGGGCGTGTTCCTGCTGTCGGCGATCGGTATCGCGTCCGTCGAGGAGGGCGCCGTCTCGGCGTCGTTCGTCTTGTTCGTCCTCTTGTACGCGTGCGCCGCGATCTCATCGAGCCTGCCGCAAGCGGCCGGTTGGCGGACAGGGTTGTCCGCGGCGCCGATCGCGGTCGTCTTGGCCGCCGCCGTCGCTCATCCGGCGCTGCTCCTGCTGCTCCCGATCCAGCTATGCGAGCTTGCGGCGAGCGTGACGCGCAAGCGTTGGATCGCGGCGCTGCTCCCGTTCGCGCCGTTCCCTTACGTCCCCGAGCGGCTCTGGATCGCATACGGGGCCGCCGCAGCCTTCAGCTTCTTGTTCGTGACGATGCTGGACGAGCTTGCGTCCCGGTCCCGGGCGGACCGCGACGAGGCGGAACGGCTGCGCCGGGAGCTGGATCGGGTCCGCGCGCGGCTGGAGGAGCAGCAGGAATACGTACGGCAGTTCGAGTACACGTACGCGCTGGAGGAGCGCAACCGGCTGTCGCAGCAAATGCACGATTCGATCGGCCATTCCATGACGGGCGCGTTAATCCAGATGGAGGCGGCCAAGCGGCTGCTAGAGGTCGACCGGGAGAAATCCGCGGAGCTGCTGCAGAACGCCATCCGCATCTCGAAGGACGGCATCGACGATATCCGACGCGTGCTGAAGGGATCGAAACCTCCGGCGGAGCAGCTTGGCATCCAACGCATGAAATTGTTCATCGACGAATTCGCCGCCGCGCATCCGATCAAGACCGCGTTCACCTACGAAGGCGACGTGGACCTCATTCCTCCGATGTATTGGAGGATCATTCACGAGAACGTGAAAGAAGCGCTGACCAACACGATGAAATACGCCGGCGCGACGGCCGTCTCCGTCCATGTGCAGGTGCTGAACACGATGATCAAGGCGGTCGTCTCCGACGACGGCAAGGGGACGTCCCGCGTCGTGAAGGGCCTAGGGCTGATCGGCATGGAAGAGCGGGCGGCCGCCGCGAACGGAACGGTCGTCGCGGACGGGTCGCGGGGGTTTACCGTGACGACGTTGCTTCCTTTCGTCGAAAGATCATGAGATTTCTCATATGCAAGGGATGAACTTGTGCACTGCCGCGGTTCATCCCTTTTTGATTATGATGGGGATACAAAGAAGAATAAGGGAGGGCGACGGATGAACGTTCTGGACATGAAACGGCTGACCAAGAAATTCGGAGACTTTATCGCGGTGGACGGCATTACGCTGTCGGTCCGCGAAGGGGAAATCTTCGGCTTCCTCGGCGCGAACGGCGCCGGCAAGAGCACGACGATTCACATGATCGCGTCGCTGCTGTCGATCTCTTCGGGGGAAATCGAGATTCTCGGCCGAAATATCGCGAAGCATCCCCGATTCGCCAAGTCGAACATCGGGATCGTGCCTCAGGATTTGGCGATCTACGAGGAGATGACGGCATTGGAGAACGTCCGATTTTTCGCGGGGCTCTACGGGCTGGGCGGCTCGGAATTGAAGCGGCGCGCTGAGGAAGCGCTGGCGTTCGTCGGACTCGCGGACAAGGCGAAGAGCTACCCGAAGCACTTCTCGGGCGGCATGAAGCGGCGTCTGAACATCGCCTGCGCCATCGCCCATAAGCCGAAGCTGATCATTATGGACGAACCGACGGTCGGCATCGACCCGCAATCGAGGAATTACATCTTGAACTCCGTGCGGCAGCTGAACGAGGCGGGGTGCACGATTTTATACACAAGCCATTACATGGAAGAGGTCGAGGAAATTTGTACGCGGATCGCGATTATCGATCACGGCAAAATTATCGCCGACGGGACGAAGGAGCAGCTGAAAGCGATCGTGACCGACCGGAAGGAGATCGACATCGAAGTGCGCGGCGCGGGCGGCCTCGATCTCGCCGAGCTGAAGCGCGTTCCCGGCGTACTGTCGGCGGAGCTCGAAGAGAACGTCTTGCGCATCGCCTCCGCCGCCGAGGTTCGGAATTTAAACCGCATTCTCGAGCGGCTCATGACGGACGGCGTCGACATTCGCGCGGTGAAAGCGCGGGAACCGAGCTTGGAGCAGGTGTTCTTGACATTGACGGGCAGAAGCCTGCGGGACGATTGAATTCGGACCCGAGGAGACGGGGGTGGAAAGCTTGAACGCGTTACGAATCGCAGGCAAGGAAATCATAACCAATATCCGGGACGTGAAAATGCTTATCTTCATGCTGGCGACGCCCGTGCTGCTCATCTTGATACTCGGCTCGCTGCTGTCGAGCGCCTTCCAAGGCGGCGGCGCGGAGGTCGGCGAGATCCGCGTATGGGTTCGGGACGACGCGGCCGACGGCGAACTGTCGGAAGCTTGGAACGCGTTCGCGAAGGAAGCGGCGGGCTCCGGCATCGCGTTCGAAGCGGCCGCGCCGGGGACGGACGTCGAGGCCGACGTCGCCGCCGGGCGGTACGCCGGCGTCGTGACGCTGACCGAATCCGGCATCGAATACGCCGGGAACGAACGAGGCGCGGCCGCGAACGGCATCGTCTCCGGGCTGCTGACGTCGTTCGCGGATGCCCGGAACGTCGAAGCGACGATCGGCGCTCCGCCGTCCGTAGGAGGCTTCGTGCGAAGCGTCGCCGCGGAGACGCAAGCGAAGCCCGGAGCGCTGGATTATTACGCCGTCGCCGTGACGACGATGATAATTTTGTACGGCGCGCTTACGGCCGGCGGGTTGATCGAGGAGGAGCGAAAGCGGAACACGGCGCTCCGGCTCGCGGCGGCGCCCGTCTCCAAGGCGGCCGTCTTCGCCGGGAAGGTCGGGGGCTCCGTCGCGATGAATGCGATCTTCGTCGCGATCGTCGTCCTGATCAGCAAGTGGATGTTCGGCGCCGAGTGGGGGGACGATCTCGGCATCGTGTACTTAGTGCTGTTGTCGCAGATCGTCTTCGCGATCAGCTTGGGCCTCGGCGTCAGCTATGCGTTCAAGGGAAGCGCCGCCGGCGCGGTGACGTTGGCGATCGTGCAGTTGGAGTGCTTCTTCGGCGGGGCGTATACCCCGACGAGCGCCATGACGGGATGGATGGGAACGATTTCGAATGTTTCTCCGCTCGCGCGGACGAACGAGGCCATAATCCAGATTATATACGCAGACCGTCTGGCGGCGGCGCTTCCCGCGATATTATGGAACGTCGGCATGGCCGCGCTGCTGTTAGCGGTCGCCGCGTGGACGATGCGCAAGCGGGAGGGACTATAAATGAAGGATACGATGCGGTTCATCCGGAAGGCGCTGCTGACGTCGTTCCGCGAAGGGAAACCATGGATATTCGCCGTTGCGATTCCGGTCGTCGGCCTCCTTCTCTCGTCCGTCATCTACGGCGGAACGGGATCGGCCGACGCGACCGTCGGCATCGTGAATCGGGACGTCGGCCAACGTCTCGCGACGGACGCTGTCGCGTATATCGAGGCGCTCGAGGGCGTCGCGACCCGCGAACTCGCCGCTTCGGAGGCGGCTGAAGTCGGCGCGCTGCTGAATGAAGGCGAGTTGGCGGCGGTGCTGACGTTCCCCGAAGGGTTCGCGGCGGGTCTGGTCGGCGGCGCTCCGCCGTCCGCCGACCTGGAGTCGAGCCCGGACAGCTTGGCCGCGAAGCGCGTCGCGGCGTTCCTAGACGCATACATCGGGCAGGTCGCTTCCCTCGGGCTAGCGGCGCAAGGAGACGAGGCTGCGTTCAACGCTTGGTACGACGAGTTTCGGAGCGCCGAGTTCGGCGTCACGACTCGGACGGTCGAGGACGACTCCGCGTCCCGCGCCATGGCGAGGCAATCCGTAGGGTATTTGCTCTTTCTCATGCTGTTTTCCGCCGTTCATCAGTCGAGCGCCTTCCTGCGGGAGAAAGAACACCGCACGTACTTCCGCATCCTGGCTTCGCCGGCGTCACCGGCGGCGTACGTCGTCGCGAACGCGGCCGTGAATTTCCTTGTGTTGACGGTTCAGATCGCGGTGATGCTGTTCGTTATGGGGACGTTCTTCCGGATGGACCCGGGCGTCCCGTTCTGGCAGCTGTTTCTGCTGCTGCAGCTGTTCGCGCTGACGGCGATCGGGGCGTCGCTCGCGATCGTCTCGATAGCCGGCAGCTCGCTCAAGGTCGGCGCCATGCAAAACGCGATATTCCTGCCGACGAGCCTCATCGCGGGCTGCATGTTCCCGACCGACGCGATGCCGGAGGCGCTCAAGCGGATCGCGGAATTCCTGCCGCAGCATTGGCTGCTGGAGACGTTGGAGTCGCTGCAGCGCGGAAGCCCGCTCGGCGACTTGACCCTCAACTTCTCGATCCTGCTCGCCTTCGCCGCCGCGTTGACGCTCGTCGCCGTCTATCGCTTCGGCCGGAACGATACGATGCGGAGTTTTTATTAAGATGCATACGCGCGCCGATCCTGTGCACTCTATATGGGGGAAAATATGGTTAGAGTCAGGAGGGGTACGGTGAAGCATCAATTGACGAAGCTCGTGTCCGACAAAACCGGATTGTCGGAGGCGTTGTCGAACGAGGCGGTCGAGACGATCGTCGGGTATTTCCGGACGCGGCTGCCGGCCGAAATCGCGAACCAAATCGACAATTTGGCCCAAGGCGAGGATCCGGACAACTTGCGGGACGTCGACGAAGATTCGGTCATGTAATTTTGCGGTTTCCAGAAAGCTCCTTCGCGCTCATATCCGAGGCGGGGGAGTTTTTTTTCATATGAACTTAGGAAATTAAACTTCGTACCGAGGAAATTAAAGGAGTTGAACGCCGACCGGACGTTCCGAGCGGGAAGGGCTTATTTATCGCTTTCCTTCTTCGAAAATGAAGCTACAATAGAAGAACGTGAAAACGATATTACCGTCGACGGAACGGAGGTTCGAAAACGATGCATACGGTCATCTTGGTAGACGACGAAGTTTTCGTTCGAATCGGTCTAAGAAATTTAATAGATTGGAATGGCCTCGGGTACGAAATTATCGACGAGGCGGATAACGGCGAAGACGCGCTCGAACTCATCGAGCGCAAGAAGCCCGACCTGGTCGTCACCGATATCCGCATGCCGGCGCTGGACGGATTAGAGTTGATCGGGCGGGCGCGAAGCGCCAATTCGAACGCTTGCTTCATTATCATCAGCGGGTATAACGATTTCGGCTACGCTCAGAAAGCTGTGCGATACGGAGTTCACGACTTCATCCTCAAGCCGATCGACGAGCGGGAGTTGACCGACGCGCTGACGCAGCTGCATCGCAAGATCGCCGAAAACAAGCTGTTCGAATTGAGGAGCGGCGACTTGCGGAAGGAGCGGATCGTCGATGCGCTGATCCGCGGCGATTTCGAGGACGAACAGCTCGAGGAATGGGCGAAGGAGCTGAAGGTCGACCGCGCGAAGGAGATCCACTACGCGTTCCTTGAAGTGAACGACGTTCACCCATGGAACGCGCCGGAGCCGCCGTCCGCGGAGCAGTGGAAGGAGAGGATTCGCCGGCGCATCGTCGAAGCGGGCTTCGCGAAGGCCGAGGAAGACGCGTTCTTGAAAGAGCACCATGGCAGATTCGGATTGTTGATCGCCTGCGGCGGGGCGTCCGGACCCTGCAGCGACGCGGAGGCGTACGCCGCCGAGCTGCGGCAGGCCGTATCCGACGCCGTCGGGGCGGTCGTTTATCTCTACTTGGGCAAGCCCGTTCCGCGTCTCGCCGCGCTGCGGGATTCGTATCTTTCCGCCAAGGATGCGCTGCAGCTCAAGTTCGCTCGACCGGACAGCCAAGTCATCTATTGTCCCGATCCCGTGGAGGGTTCCGCGAATTACGTCGTCCCGGACGACGCGTTCCGCCGCCAGCTCTTGGAGAGCATCGAAGAGAAGGACGCGGAGCGGATCGCGCAGCAGGTCGAAGCGACGTTCCGCGAATTCAAGGAGCGCCGCTTCGCGCCGGAAGCGGTGAAGTCGGCCATCCGCCAAGTGGTGGCCGGCGTGCTGACGCTGATCCGGAGCATGGAGGGAGACGAGCGGATGCTGACCGCGCTCGAGCCGATCGTCAGCTGGCAGGATCTGAATGTGTCGCCCGGCGAGCTGAAGCGGCTGTTCCTGGACTTCGTGCTGGAGAGCGCGGAAGAAATCGCAAGGCTCCGGAAGGATTGCGTCAAGGGCGGCATTCAGAAGATCAAATCGTACATCGAAGCCCACTATAACGAGAACATCAGCTTAAAGAGCATCGCTTCGATCTTCTTCATGAATCCGGTGTATTTAGGTCAACTGTTCAAGAAGACGTACGGCGTTCATTTCAATGAATTCCTGCTGCAGATTCGCATCGGCGAAGCGAAGAAACTGCTGCGCCGAACCGACCTTCGGGTGTACGAGATCGCGGAGAAGGTGGGCTTCGGCAGCGCGGACTACTTCGTCACCCGATTCGAGAAGCTCGAGCGGATGACGCCGACGGAATACCGAAACAAGCTGCTCGAAAAAAAATAACAGAGGCGAAGGGATGGGGCGCGTGAAGCTGACCTTCGATAACGTCCGGCTCCGCAATAAAATGCTTGTCGTTTATATTTTGTCCGTCTTCGTGCCGATCGTGTTTACGAACATCGTGTTTTATCATGTGACGATCGACAACGTTCGGGAACAGCGGATGCAGGACATCTCCCGCGCGATCGAACAAATCAGGCAGGAATTCCGCGTCGAAATCGAGGATACGGTCAGCATCTCGGGCGTGTTTTATACGGATCTTCTTCTGAACGAAATTTTGGAAGCGGATTACGCGAGTCCGATCGAATATATCGAGGCGTACGATTATTATTTGCGCAGAGTCTTGAACAGCTACGCGCCCGTATACCATTCCGTGCAAGCGATTACGGTGTACGTGGATAATCCCACGATGCTTCACTCCGGGGGGATCGGCTACATCTCGGAGGACGTCCGAAACGCGGAATGGTACCGCGTCGTCGCCGAGGCGAAATATTCCGCGCCGGTGTTTATGCGCACCGAAACGGGCGGCGTCAAAGATACGTTCAGCATCGTTCGCAAGATGGATTTCGTCGACGGGCAGAACGAACGCGAGAAAATATTGAAAATCGACCTTCGAACGTCGGCGTTGCGGCAAATTTTCTCGAATCTCAATTTGCAGGGAAATATGTATCTCGTCAACGAGAACGGCGCGATCGAATTCACGACGGACCCGACGATCGATTGGATGCGGGAAGAGAGGAACTTCAGCGAGCTTACGCTGCCGGAAGGCACGTTGACGCTGGAGTCGGGTACGGAAAACGAGTACGCCGCTTATTTGAACGGCTGGCGCATCGTCGGCACGATTTCCGAAGACGAAGTGCTCAAGGAAGTGCGCAAGTCCAGAGAATTTATCATCTTGCTCGCCAGCATCAATATGGTCATTCCGACGCTCATCATCGTATGGTTTACGAAATCGCTCAGCGATCGGCTGGCTCAAATTTTAAAACATATGAAAAAAGTGAAAAATCAACAATACGATACGATCGATCGGGCGGATTCCCGCGACGAGATCGGGCAGCTGACGAGCGAATTCAACCGGATGACGCTGCAGGTCAAGAGTCTGATTCAAGACGTGTACCTCGCGGATCTGCAGAAGAAGGAGCATGAGCTGCAGACCCGGTACGCCCAGCTCAACGCGCTGCAGAGCCAGATCAATCCGCATTTTCTGTTCAACTCGCTCGAGACGATACGCATGCGCAGCTTGATCAAGCAGGAAACCGAGACGGCGAAAATTATCCAGAACATGGCGAAAATATTTCGCAATTCGCTCGCTTGGCGCAAAGACACCGTCACCATACGGGAAGAGATGGAATTCATCAATTGCTTCCTCGAAATCCAGAAATACCGATTCGGCGATAAATTGGATTACCGTTTGCAAGTCGACGAATCGGCCTACGACTGCCAAGTGCCGAAGATGGCGTTCCTGCCGTTCGTGGAAAACGCGAGCATTCACGGCGTAGAGCCGCTGAAGGGTAACGGGCGGATCGAGCTCGAGATCGGCCGGACGGCCGATGCGCTCCTGTTTACGCTGCGGGATAACGGCGTCGGGATGGACGAGGAGAAGATCCGACGCCTCCACGGATACTTGGAAAGCGAGGAAGAGATGGGCGACCGGATCGGCGTCCAAAACGTCATCTACCGCTTAAAGCTGTATTACGGCGACAGGTTCCGGCTTCGGTTCGAAAGCGAGCCGGGCCGCGGTACAATCGTCCGCATCGAATTGCCGCTGCAGGGCGATGCGCCCCCTTCGACGTAATGTGTGGTTTTCTAAGTACGAACTTTAGATTGTCAGGTTACGGAAAAAGCGGCTGTTTTCTATACTGAGTATGAAAGTGCTTACAACAAAATGAAAGGGGTTTACGAACAGATGGCAAAGAAACACTGGCTATCGGGCTTAGCGATCGTCATGTCGGCCTCCCTCGTCGCGGGCTGCGGCTCCGACTCGGGCTCGAACAACGAAACGGCCGGTTCGACGAACAACGAATCTACGGGCGGGACGAAAACCGAAGAGCAAGCCGAGAAGCCGTTGGAGAAAGCTACGTTCACTTACTTCGTAGGGGCGTCGGGCAAGAAAGATAGAAACACGAACGAAACGACGATCGGGAAGCTCCTGGAAGACCAGACGGGCGTCAACTTCAAAATGGAATATCTCGTAGGGGATTTGAACACGAAGATCGGCACGATGATCGCCTCCAACGAATACCCGGACGTGCTCGTTCCCGATGCGGCGATCGACAAAGTGATCGACGCGGGCGGCTTTATCGATCTGACGCCTTATATCGAAAAATACGAGAACCTCAAATTCGTCTTCGGGCCTTATTTGAACCAGATGAAAGCGGCGGACGGAAACATTTACATCCTCCCGTTCTCCACGGTCGTCGGCGAATATATGCCTGACCCGAACATCAATCAAGGCGCATGGTGGGTGCAGCGCCGCGTGCTGAAAGAAGCGGGCTATCCGCAAATCAAGACGATGGACGAGTATTTCAAGCTGATCGAAGATTTCGTCGCGAAGCATCCGGAAGAAAACCTGACGGGCTTCCTCTCCTTGACGCACGACTGGAGATTCTTCGCCACCTCGAACCAGCCGATGCATCTGGCGGGGTACCCGAACGACGGCAACGTGCTCGTCGATATGAACACCTTCGAGGCGAAGACGTACGCGGCGAACGAGGATACGAAGCGATGGGCGCAGAAGATGAACGAGATCAACAGCAAGGGTCTCTTCGACAAATCTTCGTTCGTAGACAACTACGACCAATACATCGCGAAGCTGGCATCGCATAAAGTCGTCGGCTTCTTCGACTACGGCTGGCAGATCAACAATGCCCAACTAAACCTGAAAGACGCGGCGAAGAAGGACGCGACCCAGGACGATTTCGTCTACTTCCCGCTTCCGGTGACGTTCGACGGCGGCAAGGACCAGTACCTCGATCCGCCGGGCTTCGTGAAAAACCGCGGCGTGGGCGTTACGGTCAGCGCGAAGGATCCGGACCGCATCATGGCGTTCTTCGACACCTTGCTTTCCGAAGAAAACCAGATCATGAGAAGCTGGGGTATTCAGGGCGAAACGTACGAAGTCGACGCGAACGGCCGCTTCTATCGCACGGAGGAGCAAATCCTGAAGATCGACGAAGCGTTCCGCGAGCAATTCGGCTTCAAGTACTTCGATTGGGATTGGCCGCAATACAACACGAACTCCACGCTCTCGGACGGCAACGCGCTGTCGCCGGGCTTGCAGCCTGAAGTGTTCCAGATGGGGCTGACGGCGGAAGACAAGACGATTCTCGACAAGTACGGCGTGAAGACGTATTCCGAGCTGTTCGCCGCGCCTGACGAGCGCCCATGGTTCCCGGCTTGGGGCATCCCGAAAGAGCAGGGATCGCCGCAGCAAATTTGGGAAACGAAGAAAGACGAGCTGACGAAAAAGTACATTCCGAAGCTGATCTTGGCGGAACCGGGCGATTTCGAAGCGGTATGGCAGGAGTACTTGGGCGAATTCGGCAAGCTCGATACGGCCGGCTACGAGAAGTGGTACACGGAGCAGATCAAAGCCGTGATCGACTCGCTCAAATAATATCAGGCAGGAAGGAAGCGGAAGGCCGGCTTGCATGCCTCGCGCATAAAGCCGGCCTTTCCCGATTTCCGCCCCCGATTCGGTTCCGATAAGGAGAGAGAGGATATGGAGACGAATACACCATCGCTGCGCACCGCCAAGGCGACCCCGAAGAATCCGACGGGAATCCGGTTGTTTTTCAAGAGATTGTTTCAACAAAAAGCCCTTGTTCTCATGTCCGTCCCGTTTCTGATCTGGCTGTTCATCTTCAAGTACGTGCCCATATGGGGTTGGAGCATCGCGTTCCAAGACTTTAAACCGGCCAAGGACTTTATGGACCAAACCTGGGTCGGCCTAGAGCATTTCCGGTTTTTGTTCCAGGAAGAAGCGTTCTACCGCGTCCTGCGCAATACGCTCGCCATGAGCGCGATCAATTTGGTCTTGGGCTTCACTACGGCCATCACCCTTGCCATTCTATTGAACGAACTGCGGCAAATCGTGTTCAAGCGCGTCGTGCAGACGATCAGCTATTTGCCGTACTTTATTTCTTGGGTCGTCGCGGCCAGCATTATTTCCACCGCATTGTCCGCGGACGGCGGCATCATCAACGAGCTGCTTCTCTGGCTCGGCGTCATGAAAGAACCGGTCTTGTGGCTCGGCGTCGGGGAATATTTCTGGGGAATTCTCGGCGCGTCCGAGGTGTGGAAGAACGTCGGCTGGAATACAATCGTTTACTTGGCGGCCATGACGATGATCGATCCGGCGCAGTACGAGGCGGCGGAGATCGACGGAGCGGGTCGGTTCCAGCGCATCTGGAACATCACGCTTCCGGGGCTGAAGCCCGTAATCGTGATTCTGCTAATTATGAACGTTGGCAATATATTGGAGACGGGCTTCGAACCGCAGTATTTGCTCGGCAACGGCATGAACGTGGATTATTCCGAAAACCTGGACATCTTCGTCCTGCGGTACGGCATCTCGATGGGCAATTTCTCGCTCGCGATCGCCGCCGGCATGTTCAAGACCGTCGTCAGCTTCATCCTGTTGTTCTCGGCGAACTCGATCGCCAAGCGGCTCGGCGAAGCCAGACTGTTCTAGAGGGGAGAATGGAACATGGAGAAAACCAAAAAGATCTACGGCCGTTACCGTTCTCCGGGCGACCGCATATTCGACTTCTGCAACGTCGTCTTCATGATCTTGCTCGTGATCGTTACCTTATATCCGTTCGTCAACTCGATGGCGGTCTCGCTCAACGATGCGAAAGATTCGATCAAAGGCGGAATTTACCTGTGGCCGAGGGTATTCACTTGGGATAATTACGAATACGTGTTTCGCGAAGCGACCATTTTCCACGCGACCTTGATTTCGATCCTGCGCACGGTCATCGGCACGGTCGTCACGGTGTTCTGTTCGGCGATGGTCGCCTACACGATCAGCCGACCGGAGTTCGTGCTCCGCAAGTTCGTGACGGTCGCGTTCGTCCTGACGATGTACTTCAACGGCGGACTCATTCCGAACTTCCTGCTCATCCGCGAGCTCGGCATGCTGAACAGCTTCTGGGTGTACGTCATTCCCGGCATCATCGGGGTGTTCAACCTGATCATCATTCGTTCCTTCATCGAAGGGCTGCCCGAGGGGATCCTGGAATCGGCTCGGATCGACGGCTCCGGCGAATTCACGACGTTCATGAAGATCGTGCTGCCGCTCTCCGTCCCCGTCCTCGCGACCGTCGCGTTGTTTACGGGCGTATGGCAGTGGAACTCTTGGTTCGACGTCTTCTTATACAACTCCTCGACGGTCGAGCTGAGTACGCTGCAATACGAGCTGATGAAAATTTTGCAAAATTCGAACGCCTCCATGTCCTCGAGCGGGAGCGACGCGTTCGCCCGGGGGATGAACGCGGACGCGAACGTCGTGACGCCGACGTCGGTCCGCGCGACGATGACGATCGTCGCCAGCTTGCCGATCATGCTGGTGTATCCGTTCCTGCAGAAGTATTTCGTCCAAGGGATGACGTTGGGCGGCGTGAAAGGCTAATCGTATACATGCATCGACGCGCGCCTTCAAGAGGCGCGCGTTTTTTTGTTCGCGACTCGTTAACAAACAATAACATATAATCGAAAACGATTGACTTCGACAACACAGCGCTCGATAATAGAAGAAGAATCAAGAGCACCAAGCAGCGGAGGAGAATGGATATCGTGGAATGGAACGTTGGGCAAGGGGAAGCCCGTTGGATCGAGAAGCCGGCGATCGATCATCGGAGCTGGAGTCGATATACGGTGGAAGCGGATGTCGCCGTCGAAGCCGGAGGCGCCGCGGTGCTGTTCGGCGCGCAGGACGAAACCGCCTTTTACGGCTGCGGCTTAGACATCATCGGCCTTGGCGCCGCCGTGACGCTTTATTCGGTCGAAGGCGGCGGCCGGACCGAACTTGGACGCGCGGCGCTCCCGGGAGGGGAGGCGGCCGCCGTCACGCGCGCGTCGCTTCGCATCGAGCTCGGTACGGGCGAGGTTCGCGTCTTCGCGAACGGCCGACTCGCGCTCGAAGCGGCGGCGCCCGACTTGCGCCCCGGCACGATCGGTTTCGCGACGGGCGCGGGGCAGCGAGCCGTGTTCCGCGACCTTCGCGTGCTGGCGGAGGACGGACGGGCGATGTACGTCAATCGCTTCTACGACCCGACGGCCGTGCATTTCGGCGCCGGCCGCATCGAGGGAGCGAACGGCTTGCTGCTCGAAGGGGACGCGGTCGCGCTGCTCGAGACGCCGGCGGCGACCGACAGCCCGCTGTTCCGGAAGGCGTTCGAGCTTCCCGCCGGCGTCCCGGTGGCGAGCGCCGTCGCACGCGTGTATGCCGTCGGCTGGTACGAGCTGCGCGTCAACGGTCGGAAAGCCGACAATCGGGTGCTGACGCCGGCCAATACGCCGTACGAGCGTCGGATGCTGTACGACGAATACGACGTGACGGACGCGCTGCGGACCGGCGGCAACGCGCTCGGCCTATGGCTCGGCAACGGCTACAACGCCAACTATTCTCGCTGGGGCTGGAAGTGGAGGCGGAACAAGGCCGTCGTACTGCAGCTGGACGTCGAGCTGGCCGACGGCGGCAAGCGGCGGATCGTCACGGACGAGACGTGGCGGACGGCGGATAGTCCGCTGCTCGAGAACGACATCTACGACGGCGAGACGTATGACGGCCGCCTCGATCGGCCGGGCTGGGATACTTACGGTTTCGCGGACGATGATTGGCTTCCCGCCGCGCCGGCCGTCCCGCCGGAGGGGACGCTCGAGCCGAATCCGCAGCCGCCGGTGCGCGCGTTCGCGCCGATCGAGCCGGTCCGCGTCCTGCGCCCGCGGGATGGCGTCGCCGTCTACGACTTCGGCCAGAACGTCGCCGGATGGGCGAAGGCGACGGTCGAAGGAGCGGCCGGGAGCCGCCTAACGCTCCGCTACAGCGAGCTGATCGACGCGGACGGCAACATCGACCCGTGGACGAACCGGAACGCGAAGGCGACGGACGCGTACCTCTTGAAGGGCGAGGGGATTGAAACGTACGAGCCGCGCTTTACGTACCACGGCTTCCGGTACGTGGAGGCGTCCGGCGATGCCCGGCCGATCGCGGTTCGCGCGGTGCCGATTCGCGCGGACGTCCGGGAGACGGGGCGATTCGCTTGTTCCGACGCGCTCGTGAACCGGATCCAGAGCAATATCCGGTGGTCGTTCCTTAACAACCTGGTCACGATCCCGACGGATTGCTGTCAACGCGACGAACGGACGCCGTGTTTGATGGACTCGGCGGTCGTCGAGGAAGCGGCCATTCATAATTTCGACATGCGGCTCTATTATCGCAAGTGGCTCGGGGACATCGAAGACAGCGTCACCAACCCCGACTGGAGCGGGGACAAGGTGACGCTCCCTTGGCACTTGTACTGGTATTACGGAGACAAGGAGACGCTGGCGAGACAGTACCCGTCTATGCGCGCCTATATCGATCATCTCTCGGGCCGGTGGCCGGAAGGCGTCGTGACGGAAGGCTTCGGAGACTGGTGCGCCCCGAACGAGGACGGATGGGAGTCGTATTTCCGCGAAGTGGACATCGTCAATACGTCGCTTTACTACAACCAGACGTCGATCGTCTCCGAGGCGGCCGCCGTCTTGGGCTTGCCGGACGAAGCGCGGCGGTACGCGGCGCTTACGGATACGATCAAGCGCGCGTTCAACGAGACGTTCTATAAGGGCGACGGCCGGTACGGCAACGGCTCGCAAACCGCGCAATTGATGCCGCTCGCCCTCGGCCTGACGCCGGAGGAGACGGTCGCCCCGGCCGTCCGTCGCTTGGCGGAGGCGATCGCCGCGAAGGATAACCGCTTGGACACGGGCATCTACGGCACCCGGTATTTGCTGGACGTGCTCGCCGACCACGGGTATGTCGATCTGGCGTTCGAGGTGCTCACGCAGGAGAATTATCCGAGCTTCGGGTACCAGATCGCGTCGGGGGCGACGACGCTGTGGGAGCAATGGAGCGAGAAGGGCGGCATGCATTCGCACGATCACGCGATGTTCGGAGGCATCGGCGTTTCCTTCTATACCCGGCTGGCGGGCATTCGACCGCTTACCCCGGGGTACGATACGATTCGCATTCACCCTTGCATTCCCAGCGCGCTGGATTGGGCGGAAGCGAGCGTCGACACCCCGAAGGGCCGAATCTCTTCGGCATGGAGGAAGGAAGAGGGACGGCTCCGGTTCGAAGTCGACATCCCCGAGGGGGCGACCGCCTGGATCGTCTTGCCGGGCGGATCGACAAAGCGTGCGGAACACGAACGCGAGCGGGTCCTCGCGGGTCCGGGTAAGCACATGTTCCAAATCGAATAGAAACGGGCATTTCGAAGAAGTCAGCGAGGATCGAGCCTCGCGGGCTTCTTTTTCTTATTTATCGGAAAGAGGAAAACCTCAACCGCTTCATGGTGCGGAGCGCGACGATCATCAACCACAGCACCGCCACCATGCTGGGGACATAGATGAGCCAATATTGCCATAAGGGCAGGTAGACGCGAAGCGTATCGAATCGCATCATCGCGGCGTTCGCGGCAAAGATGAGCAGCAGCGCGACCGCACACCACCCAAGGCTTCGAGTCCGGTACACGACCGCCGCCAGCAGCGTCGCCTTCGCGAACCCGTATATCGCCGACATGAAGATATCGTCGCGATAGGGGTCCTCGAATACGCCCGTGTGAAACGCCCGAACGCCGGCGACCGCCAGCACGAAGGCGAACGTCCCGATAGCGGACCACGCGAACATATGCAGCGTGAGGAAGACGTACGGGGATGCGCCTTGGCGCACCTTCTCGAGCCACAGGCGGGAAAGCCAGAAGAAGAAGATCAGCGCCGCGATCGTATACGGAATTTTCCACCAATGAAGATTGTAAACTTCCAACCAACGGAACAGCCATTCGATCCCGCCGAAGCCGAGCGCCAGCAAGATCCACCACCGCGCGCCGAGCCGGTAAACGGCGACGTACACGGCGGCGACCGGCACCGCGATCAAATTCGAAATGACGGCGCCGAACGTATTGTCGTAATACGGTTTGCCCACGAGATGCGGGAAATAGCGATAGCTTCCGTAGAGCACGAAGGTGAAAAATTCCAAAAAGTAGATCATGCCCGAGAAAGCGAGCACCAGGATGAGCGGCCAAAACGCACGCTTTCGGACGAGCAGGACCGCAAGCGCGGCGACGCTGACGGCGCTTAAGGCAAGATAAGGGATGTAATTCGGCATAGGAACCTCTCTGCTATGAATCTAATGACGTATCACTATGTTCCCCATCGAAAGCGTATAGCAAACCCGCCGAACGGCGTACCTAAAAAAAACACAAACGCGCAGCGTTGCATTCCATTGTGACCGCTTCCACGGATCGCGTACGATAGGAACATCACGAACCGAATCTATCGACTCGAACGACCCATCAGGAGGGGAGCCATGAATTCACACGCACCGACGACGCCGAACGCCTCGCGGGCCAAGCCGCCGAAACCGAAGCTTCGCTCGACGCTAAGCTTTATGTTGAAATACAAGACGTTGTACTTGCTGGCCGTGCCGGGCGTCGTCTATTTTCTCGTCTTCAAGTACGTGCCGCTGCTCGGCTCCGTCATCGCGTTTCAGAATTACAATTTGTTCAAGGGGTTCACGGGGAGCCCTTGGGCGGGATTGGCGCATTTCCAGAAAATGTTCGCGCACTACGACTTCCTCCGTATTTTGAAAAACACGATTTACCTCGGGCTGCTCGACATCGCGATCGCCTTCCCGGCGCCGATCGTACTGGCGCTGCTGCTGAACGAGGTGCGCAAGCTCGCCTTCAAGCGGACGGTACAGACCATCATCTATGCGCCACACTTCCTGTCGTGGGTCATTATCAGCGGCATCTTCGTCGGCATCCTGTCGCCGTCCTCCGGCTTCGTGAACACGATGTTGAGCTGGTTCGGCATCGAGCCGATCTATTTCCTCGTCGAGAACGCCTGGATCCGGCCGGTGCTCGTCGGCTCGGGCGTATGGAGAGACGTCGGGTACGGCACGATCATCTACCTGGCGGCGCTGACGTCCATTAACCCGGAGCTGTACGAAGCGGCCGAGATGGACGGCGCGAACCGGTGGAAGCAGACGCTGGCGATCACGCTTCCGTCGCTGCTGCCCGTCATTACCGTGCTGTTCCTGCTGAAGATCGGCGACTTCCTCGACTTCGGCTTCGAACGCGTCTTCGTGTTCCAAAACTCGCTTAATCTCGACAGCAGCGAAATACTGGACACGTTCATCTACAAGGCGGGCTTGCAGCAGATGCAGTACAGCTACGCGACGGCGATCGGGCTGTTCAAATCGATCGTCGGACTGACGCTGCTCGTCATCGCCAACACGCTGAGCCGCAGGGCGACCGGCGAGTCGCTGTATTGAGGAGGGGGACGCCATGAACGCACGAATGACCGCCGGCTACCGGACGTTTACGATATTCAACTACATTTTCTTGACCGTCGCGACGCTGAGCATGTTTCTGCCGCTCCTGAACGTCATCGCGCAGTCGTTCAGCAGTCCGTTCGCGATCGACCGAGGGGAGGTGCTGTTTTGGCCGGTCGAGTTCACGACGATTTATTACCAATACGTGTTCCAGGACGCCTCGATCTGGCGCGCCTTCGGCATCTCGGTATTCATTACCGTCGTCGGCACGTTCATTAACCTGGCCGCGACGTCGTCGCTCGCGTATCCGCTCTCCCGCGACGAATTCGTCGGCCGGAAGCAGCTGCTGCTGATGATCGTCTTTACGATGATTTTCACCGCGCCGCTCATTCCGGAATTCATCCTGATTCGCGAGCTGAGATTGTCGAATACGCTCTGGGCGCTCATGATTCCGACGGCGATCAGCGCGTTCAACTTGATCGTGATGCGATCGTTCTTCATACAAATTCCGAAGGAGCTCATCGATTCCGGCCGCATCGACGGCGCCGGCGAGCTGCGCATGGCATGGAGCATCGTGCTGCCGCTGTCGAAGCCGGTGATGGCGACGGTGGGCATTTTCTACTCGGTCATGAACTGGAACACGTATAAGAACGCGTTGTACTATATTAACGACAGAGCCTTGTACCCGCTGCAGATCAAGCTGCGCGAGATGCTCATTACCGACGACATCGTCGACACGGGGAACGATCTGTTCTCGAACCTCGCGACGGCGTCGCCGCAAGGGGTGCAGATGACGGTCATTATCGTCGCGACGGTGCCGATCGTCATGATCTATCCGTTCCTGCAGCGGTACTTCGTCAAGGGCATGATGGTCGGCTCGATCAAGTCGTAAGCGCGGGGTCACCTAAAAAAACGACAAGTCGATGCAATATCATTCCATTGTTGGAAAATACATGCGATACCAAAATGAGGGCGTAGCGACATTATTCGAGAAGAGGGGATTCACTTGAAGAAAAGGTCATCCATCTTTCTTGTAAGCGTTCTTATGATCAGTCTTCTGGCGGCTTGCACGCAAAGCCCGTCGGCGACGCCTTCGACGGACGCGCCGCCGGCGTCGGGCGGGACGGCGACGGAGAAGCCCGCGGACGACAAGCCGTCGGAGCCCGAGGCGCCGAAGGAGCCGACGAAGTTCTCGATCGGGATGCGGACGTTGAACGTGAAGTACGTGGAAAATCACGCGAACATCAACGACGATCCGTACGTGAAGGCGTTGGAGCGATTTACGAACACGGACCTGGACATTCGTCTCATCCCGCACGCCGAGTACGAGACGAAGATGGTGCAGATGTTCGCGACGAACGACTTGACGGACGTCATCCAGGCGAGCGGCGGCATCAGCGGCAAGGAGCTGGCGGGTTCGGTCGAAGCCGGCGTGTTCGTCGATCTGAAGCCATACCTCGAAGAACACGGCAAGGCGCTGCTCGAGACGATTCCCGAAGCCGCTTGGGAGAGGGTGACGGACGCTGAAGGACATATCTACGGCATTCCGGAATATCTCGGCAATCCGTCCCGCCGGGCGACGTGGATTCGGATGGATTTGCTCGAGAAAACCGGGCTGCCGGTGCCGAAGACGGTCGACGAATTTCTCGAGGTGCTGCGCGCGTTCAAGAAATTAGGGGTGGAAGAGCCGTTCGCGGGCCGGGCGGAGTTCAAATACGCGGATACGTTCTTCGGGGCGTACGACGTATTCGGATACGGCAACGAACTGGAGCTCGTCGACGGGAAGATGCAGCCGAAGTTCTTGGACGTCGAGAACATGCAGGCCGCTATCGGGGTGTATAAGACGATGTACGACGAAGGGCTCATGAGCAAGGAATTCGCGACGGTCAACCCGAACACGTTCAAGGCGACCATTACGTCCGGCAAGGCGGGCATGTGGAGCATGAACGCCAACGAGCTCCCGATCTGGGGCGAACAGCTCGTGAACAACGTGCCGGAGGCGAAGGTGGCGCTCATTCCGTCGCCGATCGGGCCCGACGGCAAAGGCGGGTATTCCTTATACAGCCCGGTGACGCGCTCCTTCCTGATCACGAAGCAAGCGGAAGACAAAGTCGTGGACATCATTAAATTTTTCGAATGGCAGACGACGGAGGAAGCGAAGCTGTTTTTCAGCTACGGCCTCGAGGGCACGGACTACGCGATGAACGGCAGCGAGCCGGCGTATAAAGCGCCGGAGACGAACGAAGAGCTCGACAAGCAGCGGTACTTGAACTACTGGCTGTGGATGGTCCAGGATACGACGTACAACGAGCTCGTGCTCAGCCAGACGGAGGAAGGCAGAGCGTTGATCGAGATCTATGACACGATGCTGGCGAACGAAGGCCGCGACGGCTACGAGTTCAACGATCCGCTGGAAGCATGGGTGAACAATCCGGACATCAACCCGTTCTCCGACCGGTACCCGCCGCTGATCAACGAGCACATTATGAAAATGGTGTTCGGCCAAGAGCCGATCGCAGACTGGCCGAAGGTTATCGAGGAATGGCGCTCGAAGGGCGGCGACGCGTTGATCGAGGAGGCGACCAAGAAATACAACGAAGGCGCGGTCGTGTATGCGCCGCAGCGATAATAGAATCGGACTCCCCGCGCGGTTGCGCGGGGAGCGTCTTTCTTTTAAGATGAAGTTCATAAGAGATTTGAAAGCGGTTGCAACCATTCCCGCTCGACGGAGGAGGCGCTCTATGTACAATGTGTTGGTCGTGGACGACGAGCCGATGATTCGACGAGGGCTGACGAAAATCTTAGAGAGCGGCGGTTTCGGGCTCGAGGACATTCGCTCGGCGGAGAACGGAGTCGAGGCGCTGGAGCAGATTCGGGCGTTTCCGCCCGACTTTCTGTTCACCGACATCCGGATGGCGAAGATGGACGGCTTGGAATTGTGCGGCGTCGTGTCCCGCGAATATCCGCACATCCAGATCGTGATCGTGACGGGCTACGACGACTTCGCGTACGCCCGGCAAGGGATCGCGTGCGGCGTGAAGGAATACTTGCTTAAGCCCATTACGAAGAAGAGCATTCAGGAGGTCGTCGTTCGGTTGCTCGACGCGGAGCGCAAACGAGAGCGCTCGCTTCCGTCCCTGGCGAAGTCGACGGCATGGATCGACGCGATGGAGGAAGCCGTCTGGTCGTTGTCGGAGGACGACGTCGCCCGCGGCATCGAGTCGCTGTTCGGCGAGCTCCGGGGCAAGGGGCTGTCGACGCACCAACAGACGGCGATCGTCGCGGACCTGTGCGAGCTGCTTGCGCGGAAGCTGAACGCGCGCGACGTCTATCCGCTCGAGACGTCGTTCCGGAAGGAGAGCGTCGCCGGAAGCGAGGATGCGCGGGCGCGCCTCGTCGAGTTCGCCGCTTCCGCCATGGATGCGCTCCGAACGAAGCGCAAGGGCAAGGCGAAGGATCCGATCGAAGAAGCGAAGAAGTTCGTCGAGCTTCACCTGTCCCGCGACTTCTCCTTGGAGGAAGTAGCCGACATGCTCGGACTGAACGCCTCGTACTTCAGTCAATTGTTCAAGCAGTCGACCGGAGAGACGTTCGCCTCGTACCGCATCCGCCGCCGCATGGAGCGGGCCAAGCGGCTGCTCGCCGAGCCGCGGCATCGCATCACGGACATTTCGTACGAGGTCGGCTACGCGGACCACCCTCATTTCACGAAGACGTTCAAGAAGATGACCGGCGATACGCCGAAACAATTCAGGGAGAAGCTGGGAATCGACTCATGAGGAAGAGCTTATTCGGCCAAATCTATCTGTACTTCACCGTCGTCATTTTGCTCTCGATCTTAGGCGTCGGCGTCGTCTCGTATATGCAGTCGTCGCGCGCCCTGGACGATCAGGTCGAGCGTTACATCAGCCAATTGATCCGGCACTCGACGTCGCAGACCGAGTCTTATTTGCGGCGTTACGAGCTGGCGAGCGATTCGCTGCTGTCCGAGGACGCGGTGAAGCAATTCATGGAGATGGATCCCGAGGACAGCTATCGATTCTACGAGTTGACCCAGACGATTCAGAAAAATTTGTTCCGCAAGACGTTCATCGCCTATCCGAGCGTTCATTCGATCACGGTTATCGGCGACCACGGCAAGGCGGTCATCGACGACAACCAAAACTGGGCGACTTACACGAACTTCGACCCCGAGCAAACGCTCGCGTACGTGAACGCCAAGGTGCCGCCGGACGGAAAGATCGCGATATTCCGCAACGACGATGAGAAGGGCCGGGGCGCGACGATCACGATCGCTCGCCGAATCCGGGGGTTCGTCTCCTATCAGCCGAAGGGCATCCTCGCCATGGAAATCAAGACCGAGCAGCTCGCTCCGCTGTGGGACATGGCGGATCTCGGACCGTCCGCGACGTTCTTCATCGCCGACGAGAGCGGACGCATCATCTACGAGCCGTCGTCGTCGAGGTTGACCGATGCGGACATGGTCGCCGTCGCGTCTCGACTGACGGGCGGGACCGAGCGGTCGGAGATCATTCCGATCGGCGGGGAGCCGACGCTGTTCGTCGCCAGAGAATCCGCTTATCTGAAATGGAAGATGATCGTCTCGCTCCCCGTCGACGAGCTGCGCCGTCCGGTCGATTCCATCCGGACGACGACGTGGGCCGTCGGCCTCGCGACGCTGCTCATCGCCTTGCTGCTCGCGTATCGATTCGGACGGACGATCACCCGGCCGATCCGTTCCGTCATGGAAGGGATGCGCGAGACGGAAAAGGGGAACTGGAGCCGCCTCGAGGACCATGGACGGGACGACGAGCTCGGAGGACTGATCCATCGCTACAACCTGATGGTCAGCCGCTTGTCGGAGATGATCGACCTCGTCTACGACGCGGAGTTGAAGCAGCAGAAGTCGGAGCTCGAGCTGCAGCGCAGCCGGTTCGAACGGCAGCAGGCGGAATTTCAGGCGCTGCAGCTGCAGATCAACCCGCACTTCCTGTACAATACATTGGAGACGATCAACTGCTACGCCATCGTGCAGGACTCGGACGAAATTTCGGAGATCGTCGAAGCGATGGCGTTCATGCTCCGATACTCGGTACAGACGCATCTGGAAGAAATTACGCTCGTCAACGAACTGAACCATGTGCGCAACTACATGGTCATCATGCGGCATCGGCTCGGCAACGGCTTCGAGCTGGACGTCGCCGTTCCTCCGTCGCTGCTGCTGCGGCACATGGTCCGGCTCACGATGCAGCCGCTCGTCGAGAACGCGCTGCAGCACGCGTTTCGGGACGGCATGGAGCCGCATCATTACATCCGCATCGACGCCGCAGAGACCGCGGACGAATTCCGCGTGTACGTCGAAGACAACGGCGTCGGCATGACGCCGGAGAAGCTCGCCGCGCTGCGGTCGAAGCTGGCGGAAGACGCGGCGGAAGCCGAAGCGGCGGCGACGGCCGCGCTCGATCGTCCCGACGGCGGCGGCCCCGCCGCGGCCCGCACGATTCTGCGCCGCGGCGGCATCGGCATCGTCAACGTGCACCGCCGCATCCGCATGGTGTACGGCGAAGGCTACGGCCTCGCCATCGATAGCGAAGAGGGGCGCGGCACCCGCTTCACGATGCGCATGCCAAGAAGGGGGTGACGGCTGTGGCTGTCCCCCTTTATTACATTGCGATTGGAAGGACCGCCACAAACCTGAGCCGCCGCCGCCGCTTGCTAGAACTCTACCGGGAGAGCTCCTATTGAACCACTCTCTCCCGGCGCCTTTCTAACCTGATTCCTCTTGTTCAGGAAAACTGTACGTAGACCCGAGCTTCCGCCCCTTGCTAGAACTCCTCCGGCAAAGCTCCTATTGACCCACTCTCTACCGGCGGCTTTCTAACCTGATTCCTCTTGTTCAGGTAAACTGTACGTAAACCCGAGCCACCGCCCCTTGCTAGAACTCCTCCGGCAAAGCTCCTACATATACACACTCTATCCCGGCGGCATTCTAACCTGATTCCTCTTGTTCAGGAAAACTGAATTGAAGACATCACCTTAGAAAGGGGATGGGGGGAATTCCCAGGGGCCATCTCCTGAGCTAAGGCAATCACCTGAGAAAGGACCGCAGACCACTTAAGCACCCTGCGACACCCTCTAGAATTCTACCGGCAAAGCTCTTGCTGAGACACACTCTCTCCTGACGGATTTTAACCGGATTCCCCTTGTTCAGGAAAACTGAGTTGAAGACATCACCTTAGAAAGGACCGCAGACCGCCTATGCACCCTGTGACAACCTCTAGAATTCTATCGGCAAAGCTCCTACTGATACACACCTTCTCGGTGCCCTTCAAACCTGCTTTCCTTTTCAGGAAAACTGAGTTGGGAAGCAAGGAAGAGGCGCGTCGTACCAAATATCCCTACCGGGCGATCTCCTGAGCTGAGGCAATCAACTTAGAAAGGCGCCGCAACCTTACCTAGAACCCGTCGGTGCGGTGGCGATTTCGACGGTGCGCGTGTCGTCGTGCCAGACGACTTCGACGCCGAGCAAGCCGCCGACGTCGCGCAGCGGGACGTAGACGGCGGCGTTCATGAGCAGCGGTGCATAGGAGAGCGACTGCTGCTTGCCGCCGACGAGCGCGAACGGGGCGCCCTCGCGTAGCGTGAAGGCGCGGTCGGCGTAGGCGACGTTCACGCCGGACGTCGCTTCGTCGTATTCGACCGCGGCGCCGACGGCTTCGAACAGCGCTCGAAGCGGCACGAACATCCGGTTGTCGATCATGATCGGGCTCGGCTCGAAGCGCTGCTCGACTCCGTCGATCCGAAGCGCCGCCTCCGCTTTCCGTTGGATCGGCGTTAGGACCTGTCCGGGCGTGCGCTGCAGCTCCTTCGGCAGGTCGAAGGCGTAAAGCGTGCCCTCGGTCTGCACGAGCAGAAGGTTGCCGACGACCCGGAACGGGCCGAAATGTTTCGCGCCGGTCTCGAAGCGGAATAAGGCTTTTCCGGAATGGACGTCGAAGGCGAACAAGTCGCCGTCCGTCTGGCCGACGTAGAGACCGTCCTCGCGTACGTCGAGCCGAGCGACGGGATTGTCGAGGCCGGAATAGTCTACGCGAGCGTTGGTGAGAACATCACGGGAATGGAGAGAGCCCCCGGGGTCGGCGAAGAACAGCTTCCCGCCGTAAGGGCCCGCGAAGTCGCTGCGGCTTTCGGCCGCCATTACGGCGGCGTTCGCCGGCTCCGCGTCCAGATGCGTCCGATATACGCTGCCGTCGAACGCCGCGGCGATGACGAGGTCTCCGGCGATGACGGCGCGGCCTGCGCCGCCCGTCAGTCGATCGCGCCCCTCGGGGAGAGGGAGGAAGTAGCGGGACCCCTTCGCTTCGCCCGTCATCGTCGCCACGACGTCCACTTTCAATCCGAAGGCTTCGTCGTCGCCCACCGGGTATGTATCCCGCAAGTAGACGACGTCGCTGCGGACTTGAAGAGGGACGCCTTCGGCTTTCCACAGCGTTCGTCCGGTCGCTTTATCGATGCCGTAGGTGAAGTCGCGCGTAATCGCCCCGGATTCCGACGTCGCGAACAGAAGGAGACCCTTCAACGGGATAGGCGTTCCATAGCTGTATGCGTCTGTGTTGCGCCAGAGCCGGTGGCCCGATTTCGCGTCGACGGCGAGCAGGCCCCCGGCGTACTTGACGTACACGGTCCCGTCTGCGACGACGAGCTCGCCGCCGTTCGCGGCGTCGTCGATTTGGGTTCGCCACGCCACGCCCCCGTCCGACGCGGACAGCCGCGACAAGGCGCCGGCGGCGCTTAGCGCGTACACGGCGGTATCGTCCTCGACCGCGACGGAGACGACGTTCCCGTCGACCGTCCAAGCGCGGCGACCCGAAGACGGTTCGGCCGCGACGAGCTTCCCGCGCTGAATATAATACGGCCGCTTGTCCGTCGCGACGACCCGGTCGTCGTTCCATTCGTCGCCGTCCGTCGGCTTGTCATACTCGATCGTCCAGCGGGGCCTCGCGAGCGGCGCCGCGAAGGCGGAATCGGACGACGCTACCGTCCCCGATGGAATCAGCTGCGGCTCGTACCACACCTCCGCTCCGACCGGGGGCGCCGCAAGGCTAAGAGAGAGGGCGGTCGCTGCGGGGAGGATCATTTTCCGAAATGGGGCGGTCATCGAACTATTCACTCCTCTGCGAAGTCTCGATACTCCTCAGACGCATGTATTCGCCCAAAGGTTTCCACCTAAAAAAAACACAACTTCACGGGAAACGGCCCCATTGTTGCGCTCGGCGCTCCCCCCTAAGATGAAAGGTAGAACGACCGATGAGGGAGGATCAGCACATGAACATCGACTTAACGGGAAAGCTTGCGCTCGTGACGGGCTCGAACGCCGGCATCGGACGGGCGATCGCGCTGGCGCTGGCGTCCGCGGGCGCCGACGTGGCGGTCACGTATATGAACCGGCGGGAGCAAGGAGAAGAGACGGCTAAGGCCATTCGGGAAAAGGGCGTCCGCAGCGCGGCGTTCCAGCTCGACGCTAGCGACGCGGAGCGGGTGGCGCGTTTTCCGGCGGAAATCGAGGAGACGTTCGGACGCTCGGTCGACGTCTTGGTGAACAATGCGGGACATCTGATCGGGCGCGTCCCGAGTCTCGACATGACCGAAGCGCACTACGGCAAGGTGATGGACGTCAACTTCAAGAGCTGCGTGCTCATGTGCGCCGCGTTCGGCAAGGGGATGCGGGAGAAGGGCGGCGGCAGCATCGTTAACATGACATCCGTCGCGGCGCATAACGGCGGCGGCGCGGGGGCGGCGGTGTACGCCGGCGCGAAAGCGGCGATGATCGCGTATTCGAAGGGACTGGCGAAGGAAGTTGCGGGCGCGGGCATCCGCGTGAATCTGATTTCGCCCGGCTTTATCGGGCAGACCGCCTTCCACGATACGTTCACCCCGGAGGCGGCGCGCAAGGCGACGGTGCAGGGCATCCCGCTCGGGCGGGAGGGGACGCCGGACGACGTGGCGGGGGCTGCGCTGTTTTTCGCTTCCGATCTGTCCTCCTACATTACTGGAGAGACGATCGAGGTGAACGGCGGCATGTTCATGCGATGATCGCGGCGCCTCTGCGGGAGAAGAAGCGGTACGGGTGGTTCGACGCCGCGCTCCGGGCGCTGCTGGAGGAGACCGACGCCGCGCTGGAAGCCGGCGTGGACGTGCCGGAGGAGCCTGGGGGCTGGTGGCACCAATACGTTTGCCCGACGCACGGGACGGAGCTTCGGTTCGATCCGCGCGAGCGGGAGGCGACCGCGTTTCGCTGTCCGCACGGCTGCGTCCTGGAAGGCGAGGCGTACCGCGGCGCGTGGCTCGTCTTCAAGCATCAGGAGCGGGCGCGCACGGCGCTGTCGGCGGCGGCGATGTACGCGGCGACGGGGGAGGCGAAGTACGCGGAGGCCGCGAACGCGATTCTTGAAGCGTACGCTTCGCGATATCCGCGCTATCCGGTTCATCCGGACGCGCAGCCATGGATGCTGAAGGGACGGGCGTTCCATCAGGCGCTTACGGAGGCGATCTGGGCGACGACGATATTGCGCGCCTTCTTGCTGCTACGGGACGAAGGAGCGCTGCAGGTCGACGCTGCGGCGTCGGACGTCTTCTTCGCGATGGTCTCGAGCAGCATGACGGAGTATCGCCGCATCCTGATCGAGGAGCGGGACGAGCCCGCGAACAATTATACGGCTTGGTTGAACGCCTGCCTGGCTTGCTACTATGCGGTACGGGACGACCGCGACGGGATGGAGACGCTCGTCTCGGCGCGCGGCGGCCTGCGGCATCATCTGGAGATCGGGGTGCTGCCGGATCAGCTGGAATTCGAGGGGAGTCTCTATTATCACGTCTTCGTGCTGCGAGCGTATTTCATCGCCGCCGAGATGGCGGAGCGGCTCGGATTCGACGCGACGGCGTGGACGGGGAGCGCGGGGCAGAGCTTCCGCGGCATGCTGGAGGCGCTCGTCGGCCTCGCCGCGCCGAACGGAGAGCTGCCTGCGCTGCACGACGGCCCGTACAGCCGTCCGCCGTACGCCCGGGAGATCGCCGAGGTGTTCGAGATCGGGTATGCGCGGTACGGCGACGCGCGCTTTGCGCCGATCCTGCGCGAGGCGTATCGGCGCGCGGACGGCGGCTGCGGCGGCGGGACCGGCTCGGCGGAACGGCGCGGGCTCGAAGCCGTGCTGTACGGCGAAGGCGACTGGCCCGCGGCGGAGCCGCTGCGCGAGCCGTCCCGCCTCTACGCGTCGGCGGGGTTCGCCGTGCTCCGGCATGCCGATAACCCGTTGTCGCTGCTCGCGGATTTCGGTCCGCACGGCGGCAGCCACGGCCACGACGACAAGCTGAACGTCGTCCTTATGCACCGGAACGGCTTCGTGCTGCCGGAGCGCGGCATGGTCCCGTACGGCTCGGAGCTGCGGCGGCGCTGGTTCGCCCGGACGCCGAGCCACAACGCCGTCTCGGTCGGCGGCCGGACGCAAGCGCCGCATACGGGCGTCTGCCTCCGGTTCGACGCCGAGGCCCGCCGCTCGTACGCGTGGCTGCGCAGCGAAGGGGCGTACGCCGGAGCGACGCTGGACCGGCATCTATGGGTCGATCGAGACGTCGCGCTCGATTGGTTCGAGGTCCGTCTCGATCTAGAGGAGACGGTCGATTATTGGCTCCATTTCGCGGAGCCGCTGAACGTCGGGGGCGGGTGGACGGCATGCACGCCCGACGCGGCGCCCGGCGAAGACGAGGCGTACGGGTACGTCGCGACGTCGGCGAGATGGACCGCCGAGGAGCCGTTCGCCGCCGTCGCCGCGACGTGCGGCGGGGAGCGGGTGACGGCGTCGCTGCTCGCCGTCCCCGGCGGGGAGCTGTACCGGATCGCGTCGCCCGGTACGTCGGTCGACCCGTCGCGGCCGCTCGACGGCCTGTTATACCGCGCGCGGGGGAGGCGCGCGACGTTCGTCGCCGCGTTCGCGGCCGGCGACGCGCCGATTCGCCTCGCGCGCGGCGACGAAGGCAGCGTCCTCGTCGCGCCCGCCGGCGGCGGGGGAACGGCGATGCGGTTCCGCATGACCGAACATGGACTTCATAGGGAGTGACCGAGATGCGAAAGACGTTGTTCGAGCCGATCAGCGGCCCGTTGACGGTGCAGTATGCGCCGACCGAGGAGACGGAGCTTCGGGAAAACCCGCCCCGCTTCACTTGGATGGGCGGCTCGTGGGAAGACGAACGCTACGCCCTGCAGCTGTCGACGGACGAGTTGTTCCAAGGCGAGGAGACGGTAACGTTCGGGCCGCTGCCCTACAACTTCTATACCCCGGACCGCGTACTCGCGCCGGGGACGTACTACTGGCGATATGCGCTCTGGGACGGCGACGGTCCGGCGTCCGACTGGAGCCGCACGCGCCGGTTCCGCGTCGCGCCCGGCCTGCCGGAGACGCCGCTGCCGTCCCGCGCCGACCGGTACGCCGGGTCGTCCGAGGCGCATCCCCGGCTGTGGCTGGACGCGGCGGGCGTCGAAGCGCTCCGCGCACGCGTTCGCACGGACGCGGACGGCTGCGGTTGGACCGCCTTCTACGAGCGATCCGTCTTGCCGTGGGCCGAACGGGAGCAGATCGCCGAGCCCGCGCGGTACCCGGACAACAAGCGGGTGGCGTCGTTATGGCGGCGGATGTACATGGACTGTCAAGAGACGCTGTACGCGATCCGGCATCTCGCGGTGGCGGGCGTCGTGCTGCAGGACGAGGCGCTGCTTGCGAAGGCTAAAGCATGGCTGCTTCATGCCGCGTCGTGGGACCCGGACGGCACGACATCCAGGGATTACAACGACGAAGCGGCGTTCCGCGTCGCGGGGGCGCTCGCGTGGGGATACGACTGGCTGCACGGCGAGCTGACCGACGACGAACGACGCCTCGTGCGCGCCTCGCTGCTTCGCCGAACCGAACAGGTGGCGTTCCACGTCATCGACCGGTCGAAAATTCACCACGTGCCGTACGACTCGCACGCGGTCCGCTCGCTCTCGTCGGTGCTGACGCCCTGCTGCATCGCCCTGCTCCACGAGGAGGAGCAAGCGAAAGAGTGGCTCGATTACGCGATCGACTACTTCGCTTGCCTGTATTCGCCTTGGGGCGGCGCGGACGGCGGCTGGGCCGAAGGGCCGATGTATTGGACGACCGGCATGGCGTTCGTGACCGAGGCGATGGGGCTGCTGAAGGCTTACGTCGGCATCGACTTATACCGGCGACCCTTCTTCCGCAAAACCGGGGATTTCCCGCTCTACTGCTTCTCCCCCGACACGACGCGGGCAAGCTTCGGCGACCAGTCGACGCTGGGCGACCTGCCGAGCCTGAAGACGGGTGCGCTCATGCGGCTGTTCGCCGGTCAGACGGGCAATCCGGCGTATCGGTGGTATTACGATCAGGTGCGCGCGCGCGAATCGCCGGAAGAGGCGGATACGAAGTTTTACAATTACGGCTGGTGGGATTTCCGCTTCGACGAGCTCGTCTACCGGCACGAAATTCCGGACGACGCCCCGGGTTCTCTCGACGGCGTCGAACCGCTGCGCTGGTTCCGGGACGTCGGCTGGGTCGCGATGCACCACCGGATGGACGATCCCGCGGAGCACGTCGTCTTGCTCGCGAAGAGCAGCCCGTACGGCTCGATCAGCCACAGCCACGGCGACCAGAACGGCTTCCTGCTGCACGCCTACGGGGAGCCGCTCGCGATCGACAGCGGATACTACGTCGCCTTCGGCTCGACCATGCATCTGAACTGGCGCCGGCAGACGCGGTCGAAGAACGCGCCGCTCATCGACGGCCGGGGGCAGTACGCAGGCCGCGACAAGTCGCTCAACTTGGAAGCGTCGGGCCGCGTCGAGGACGCGCGGTTTCGGGACGGCGTCGGGTATGCGCGGATGGACGCGACGGCCGCGTATCGCGTCGAGATTCCGTATGCGAAGCGGGTCGCGAGGGAGCTGTATTTCGTCGGCGGCTCTTACGTCGTCGTCGTCGACCTTGTCGATCTGGAGCAGCCGGGCCGCGTGACCTGGCAGCTGCACGCGCTCCGGGAGCCCGAGCCGAACCGGCAGACGTTCCGCGTAGACGGGGAGAAGGCCGAGCTCGCCGGCAAGTTCGTCTATTGCTCCTCGGGCGAGCTGCGGCTGACCGCCTTTACCGGCTTCGAGGACGTCGAACCGTCCGAGATCGAAGGGCTCGCGCCGCATGCAAGGCTGCTTGCGGAGACGAAGCGCGCGCTGTCGCACCGAATCGTGACGCTGCTCGTGCCGGCGAAGAAGGGCGAGCCGAAGCTCGTCTCGACGTTCCTGGACGATCAGGATCACGGCGTACATCTATATTTCACCGAGCATGGCGTTACGAAGCGCATCGAGGTACCGAAAGCCTATTAACGATATCGGGAAAACGACGCAAGGGCCGTCCCGCGACATGCGGAGACGGCCCTTCGCAGCTTATTTAGAACACTCGGTGTTTCCACCCCGACAGCTTCGCAAGCGCCTCGAGGAAAAAATAGTCGCCGTAGATAAGCGAGACGTCGACGTTCTGGCCCGCCGGCTTGTTCCCGGTGCCGCCGCGCAGCAGCGCTTCGTCGTTCGGATCGTCCCAGGCCGCGTAGCCGTCCGCGAGCGCGCGGAGCGTCCGGCGGGCGGCGTCGCGGTACGGCTCGCCCTCGTCCGGCGGCAGCAACGCCGCGAGCTCGATCAGCCCCGACGCCGCGCACGACGCCGCCGACGTATCGCGCGGCTCGCCCTCGCGCGGGACGACGCGGAAGTCCCACAGCGGCACGCCGTCCGCCTCGACCGAGGCGAGGAAGAAGTCGGCGACCCGTCGGGACGCTTCCAAGTAGCGCGCCTCGCCGGTGTACCGGCAGGCGACCGCGAAGCCGTACAACGCCCACGCGGCGCCGCGGCTCCAGGCGGAATCCGGCGCGAAGCCTTGACCGCCGATCCAGCCGAGGAAGTCGCCCGTCGCCGGGTCGAAGCTCGCGATATGCGCGACGGAGCCGTCCTCCCGGACGAAGCGGCGAAGCACCGTATCCGCATGGGCGGCGGCGATGTGCCGGTACCGCGGATCGCCGCTCGTCTCCGACGCCCAGAAGAGGAGCGGCAGGTTCATCATCGAATCGATGATCGCCCAGCCCGCGTTGTTCCGGTTCCACGCGGTCGGATCGGCGACGTCGTTCCACGCCCGCAGGAAGCCGCCGGCTAGGTTTAATCGACCGGCGAGGAAGTTCGCCGCGAACAGGCCGCGCCTCCGTCCGTCCTCGTCGCCGGTCAGCCGGTGCTTCAGCACGGCCGTCGGCAAAAACTGAAACCCGACGTCGTGGTGGAACCGGTTCGGCACGAGGAACAGCCGCTCCATCCGTTCGTCGTACGTCCAAGCGGCTTCCCGATACGCGGCGTCGCCCGTCAAGTCGGCCGCGATCCACAGCATGCCCGGCCAGAAGCCGGACGTCCACCAATCGAGCCGCGCGTCGTCGTATACGCCTTCCTTCGCGACATGCGGCGACTTAGCGCCGATGCGCCGCGAGGAGCGTTCCATTTTCCGTATCGTCTTCTCCAACAACCCTCCGGTCATGCGTACCCCTCCCGACTGTCGTTCCATCGAAATTGTAGCATGCCGCCGGCCGCCTCCCCATGGGGAAACTTCAGGTCGGGTTTTGTTTTTTTACGATCCGGTTATGCGCCGATCTCCGTTGTCGCGGGCTTGTCCTTGGGACGAAGCTTTCCCATGCCGGCGACGCCTAGGCAGAACAAGAAGCATATGCCGAATAACATCCGCATCCGGAGGTCCATGCTTTCGTCCGCGCCGCCGCGGAGCGAGTCCCCAAGCGTCATCGAGCCTACCAGCAGCGTGGCGAGTCCGATTCCGGCGATATTGCCCAGATAGCGAACCATGGCCAGGAGGCTTCCGGCGAGGCTGATTTTACGATCCGGGGCGTCGCTCATAATTTCGGCGTTGTTCGTCGCATGGAACAGCCCTACGCCGATGCCGAACAAGGCCAGCTGCAGCGCGATTCCGACGACGGTCACGTTCGGGAGCGCGGCTATGAACAGCATCGATGCGGCGCAAAGCATGGAACCGGCCGTAATCGGAAACCAGGCGCCGAACCGATCGCGAACCCAGCCGGCGATCGGAGCGGCGACGCCCATCAACAGCGGCTGAACGATCAGCAGGAGACCGACGCTCCAAGGCGATAAGCCTAACGGGCCTTGTAGATAAAACGCGATCGGGATCAGCGTCGCCGTTTGCGCGAGATTGATAAAGAAGGAACTCGCGTTGCCGAGCGCGATTTTCCGACGACCGAACAACTCTCGATCCAAGATCCCGTACGCAATTTTACGTTGTACGAACCATAAGGCGGCGAAGAGGACCAATCCGGCGGCGCCTAGGTACAGAATAGGAGTCGTGAAGCCGTTCTCCTTGCCGGCTTCGGCCGCGAACATGAGGAGGCAGGTCCCTGCAGCCAGCAAGAAAGACCCGAGAAAGTCGAACGGACTTCGATCCTGCCCTCTTTCCGTGCTCGGAAACCAACGAAGCCCCAAGACGAACGCGCAAAGGCCGATCGGCACATTGATCCAAAACAGCCACGGCCATTCGACGACCTCGAGCATCAACCCGCCTAGAGCCGGACCGGACATCGTCCCGATCGAGATGACGACGGCATTCATTCCAAGCGCGCGGCCTCTTTCCCGATCGGGGAACAGCTGGCGCACCATCGCTTGACTGTTGGCCATGATCATCGTCGCTCCGACGCCTTGCAATATCCTGGAAAGCAGGATGCTGACCAGCCCGTCCGAAAGCGCGATGCAAGCGGATCCGACGCTGAAGAGCAGGAAGCCCCAGCTGTAAATTTTCCGGCGGTCCAACCGATCGGACAATTTCCCCATGAACGGAAGAAGCGCGACCATCGTCAGCAAATAAGCGGTCGCGACCCACTGAATTTGCGAGAGGGAGACGCCGAATTGTTCCGACATCGTCGGGAGCGTCACGTTGACGATGCCCACGTCGAGCGTCGAAATGAGCGTGCCCATATTCACGATCTGGAGAATGCTCCATCGATTGCGGTGTCGGGAGTCGAAGGGCGAGCTCCGCAGTCGTTCCAAACTTATCACCTCCATGTCGATTCACGGATAGTTCATTTCCATGGTCGACGCCCGATATCCTTCAAAGACATTGAAGAAAAAACGCCGAACCCGGAATTACGGTTCGGCGCTTCTTGCGGTTCTCGGCACGTTCGGATGAAGCCATGGCGGCGAAGGGCGAGCCTCGGACGTCGGCCCGGAGAGCGCGTCCCTCTTCCGGGCGGGAAACGCTTCCAGCTCCGCGAGCATCGCCGCGGAGAGCGGGTATGCCGGCGCTCCGGCGCGCAGCGGCGCGATCTGAGCGCGAAGCGATCGCGACGCCCGCATCAACGCTCGTTCCGCGGCTCCGGCGTCGTCGACGCTCGCGCCCGCGGCGGCCGCGGCGTATAACGCGTATTTCTGCAGATGGAATCGAAGGATGGCGTTTAGCGCCGCGAGCGCCTTCGAGGCGAAATACGCGTCGGACGGGCGGGACCCGCCTCGGCGGCGGGTTGCGGCTAACCTGCGGGAGAATTGCTCAAGGATACGGGCGATCCCGATTTCCGCCGCTTCGTCGGCGCGAATCAAGTCCTTCACGCCCATACCTTATTCCTCGTCCGGAAGCTGCGTCCGCAAAGCTAGCGCGGTTTCCAATTTTCGCAACAGGAACAGCTCTTTAAACATCAACGTCTCCATGAACCGCGTCACGCTGACGTCGAACCGCAGGATGTCGTCGTTGCTCGGGTTCGTCGGGAAATCGAGGTTGCTGCCGACGAAAGCTTGCATCTCCTCGGCCTTGGCGTTCATCAGATGGGCGAGCGCCATCTCCTCCAGCGCGATCGACTCGAGCAGGTCGATCAGCGTCTCGTTCAAGTTCGGTCGGTTCGTCCCCTCCGGGATTTCCGGCATGCTCACGGCGGTTCCCTCTTTCCGGCGCGGATGTTTCTCTCATCATATGATCCGATCCGGAAAGTATGTCGCGGCGGAGGCGAGCAGGCTTACATGAAATCGAAGAAATATCGGATCGCGTGGAAGAAGATCGGCGACGTATACGTCAAGCTGTCGACGCGGTTCAAGTAGCTGTTCTTTCCTTCCTCCGGCTTCGCGTCGTCCCCGATCAGCAGGTCGCGCTTGAGCACGGAAATCGTCAACGCCCCGAAAAATCCGCTTACGCTGATCAGAATGCCCGACCAGATGCCGAAGGAGACGTCGAACGGAGTCAGGTGCGGATATAGGAAGTAAGACGCCGCGGTCGTGGCGAGCAGGGCGACGGCGAAGCCCTCCCACGTCATGTTCGGATTCGCCGTGGGTACGATCTTCCGCTTGCCGAAGTAGATGGAGATCAACGAATGGACGACGTCGTTCACCTGCGTCAAGACGACCAGGAACAACACGAGCTCGGCGCCGTATTCCGGCGTGGCGATCTGGTAATACGCCAGATGGCTCAGGCCGAACACCATCAGCATCAGCCCCCATTGCGTCGAGCTGACGGAGCGGAGGAAGCCGACGGTTCCTTTGTTAAGCAAGCGCGGGAGCGGCAAAAATAAAAAAACGTAGATCGGGATGAAGACGATGAACATCCCATACCATCCCGTGTAAATCCAATAGAACTGAATTGGGATCGACAAATACGCCCAGAGGAAGATGCGGCGGTCCGCCTTCCGGGTCTTGATCATCGAGAAATACTCCTTCAGCGCGAAGAACGTCAGTACCATGAGAGAGAGCAGAGAGACGACCGGATTGAACAGCGTCGCCAGACTGAAGATGAAGAACATGCCCCACCACGTGCCGATTCGCGCGGAGATCGCTTCGAAATCCTTGTTCGGCTGCTTCTTCCGTACGATATAGAAAGCAAGAGTAATGAAGACCAAGCTTGCGAAAATGACGCCGAGCGTCCACAACGCGCTGACCATGAGCGAACACCAACCTATGCACTTTTATAGTAGGCATCGAAATCGGGATACGGCATAATACATGTAGACGATATGAAGCAAGGGAGATTCGCCATGGATTCCGATCGTTCGGTTTATATCCTGCTTACGAATACCGGTACGTTGTTTACGAAATCCATACAGAGTTATACGAAGGCGCCGTATAACCATGCCTCGATCTCGTTCGACCGCGAGTTGACGGAGCTGTACAGCTTCGGGAGGAAAAACCCGAACAACCCGCTGAACGGCGGCTTCGTGAAGGAAGACATCAAGACGGGGACCTACAGCAAATATCCCAATACGACCTGCGTCATTTACGAGCTGAAGGCGACGCGGCGGGAAGTCGATAAGATGAAGCGCGTTCTGCGTATCTTTATCCGAAGCCGTCAGAAATATCTGTACAACCTGCTGGGCGTCTTCGGCATCGTGCTGAACGAACCGGTGGAATTCAGCAATTCTTATTTTTGTTCGCAATTCGTCGCCGAAATCCTGCAGCGGTCCGGGATCCGGCTTTGGAACAAACTGCCCGCTCTGGTGACGCCGGACGACTTTAGGAAAAGCGACCGATTGCGATTGATTTACGAGGGAAAGCTAAGCGAGTACGTTCCTTAACCTTCGCTTGACGTTGGTTGGAGTTTCCATTGTACAACATCGCGGCGGGATGGTATATTGTTAATCCGCCGCGACGAGCGGCCGGTCGATCCGACGGCGAACGACAAGATGTCGAACGAATTGGAAAACATTGTCGCTTGCAATCGAATGATCGAATGTGGTACATTAGTCTTCCGGCCGTGAGAGCGAGTCGGACAAGCAACACCGAGTAAGACAAGCTTGCTCCTTGAAAACTGAACATGAGCCGGAGTTTTTTCGCAGGCGAGGAACTCGCCGAGAAAAAATCTCCAAGCATATGCTTAAAGTAAGAAATGCTAGCTTGTAATGAGCGCAGTATATTGAACTACCCTTTTTGGAGAGTTTGATCCTGGCTCAGGACGAACGCTGGCGGCGTGCCTAATACATGCAAGTCGAGCGGAGTGTTCCCTTCGGGGTTCACTTAGCGGCGGACGGGTGAGTAACACGTAGGCAACCTGCCCATAAGACCGGGATAACTGGCGGAAACGCCTGCTAATACCGGATAATCGATTCGCTCGCCTGAGCGAATCGTGAAAGATGCTTCGGCATCGCTTGTGGATGGGCCTGCGGCGCATTAGCTAGTTGGCGGGGTAACGGCCCACCAAGGCGACGATGCGT